>CALCCH010000293.1 GCA_937899855.1 uncultured Saprospirales bacterium
ATACCGAAAAATTTGACCTGGCCCGCGCCATCCGCAGTGCCTTCGAAATGCTGGGGGCAGAGGTCAGTCTTCAATCCGACTATCCGGGCTGGACACCCAAGCCCGAGGCCGCCATCATCCGCACGATGAGCGAGCTCTACCGGGAAATGTTCGACGCCGAACCCCGGGTTAATGCCTGTCACGCTGGATTGGAATGCGGCATCCTGGGTACCCACTACCCGGCCATGGAGATGATCTCCTTCGGGCCCAATATTCGTGGTGCCCACTCGCCCGACGAAAAGGTGCAGATCAGTTCGGTACAAAAATACTGGCCCTATTTGCTGGAGACCCTTCGCCGGATCCCCCAGCGCTAAGCGGCCCCAAACACCATTGATATGAAAAGTACCCTCTCCCAAAAGTCGACCCGACTCTTTGTGATCCTTGGCGGTTTTTTTGTCACCAACGCCCTGGTTGCCGAGTTTATCGGCGTCAAAATTTTTGCGCTCGAAGATACCCTGGGTATCGCACCGATGGATTGGAATTTGTTTGGCATCTCCGGTTCGCTGATGTTTACGGCGGGGGTCCTCCTCTGGCCCATCGTATTTATCATGACCGACATCATCAACGAGTACTACGGCCAACGTGGCGTCCGGCTGCTGTCCTACCTCACGGCGGGGCTCATCTCTTACGGTTTTTTTATGATTTACTTTGCCATTCACCTCGCGCCCGCGGGCTGGTGGACGGAGGTCGGCGCCGAGCAGGGGGTTCCCAACATGCAGGATGCCTTCAGCGCCATCTTTGGACAAAGCAACTGGATCATCGTGGCCTCGCTGGTGGCTTTTTTGATCGGGCAATTGGTAGATGCCCTGGTTTTTCACCGCGTTCGCGTGATCGCCGGGGAAGGTAAAATTTGGCTCCGCGCCACCCTCTCTACCCTGGTTTCCCAATTGATCGACAGCTTCGTAGTGCTCTACATCGCCTTTGTGCTCGGACCTCAGCAGTGGCCAATCAATCGTTTTTTGGCCATCGGGACGGTAAACTATGGGTACAAGGTCATGATGGCCATTCTCCTCATTCCCGCGCTCTATTTGGTCCATTACCTCATCGACCGTTACCTGGGAGAGAAGGAAGCCAGTCGATTGCGAAAACTGGCGGTTCACCACACCTAAACCCGCCTCCCCCCTCGCCCCGCGATTTTTGTCCGCCCACGCTCCGGGAGGAGTGTTGGCCTACTGGGTATTAATTTGCGCTTTTTAAGCAACAACTTTCCAAAAAAAGCCGTACATTTCGTGTGAAATATTGAAACGCTGTTTCATTATTCAAAACACTCAGTTTAACCCAACCCACCCGTATGAACGTCCAACTCGCGCAGCAAATACGCGAAGCTTACACCAGTGGCCAGTGCCCCCCCATCCGTGATCGAATGGCCACCCGGAGTGTAGTGGAAGCCTACGCCATTCAACAAATCAATACGGAGCACTGGCTGAGCCAGGGGCGCCGCCTCATCGGCCGGAAGATTGGGCTGACCTCCCGGGCCGTTCAAAAACAGCTGGGGGTCGACCAACCCGACTACGGCATGCTCTTCGCCGACTGCTGCTACGCTAGTGGTGCTGAGATCGACTATCAGCAGTTGCTCCAACCCCGGGCCGAAGGCGAAATTGCCCTGGTACTGGAAAGGGACCTGCTTCACGAAAAACACACCGTGCAGGACATCGTGAGCGCCACTGCCTACGCCCTGCCCGCCATCGAAATCGTCGACAGCCGGATTCGGGATTGGAACATCCACATTTACGATTCGATTGCCGACAATGCCTCCTCCGGGCTGGTGGCCCTCGGTACCCAACCCGTTGCCCTTCACCAATTGGACCTCGAACTCTGCGGCATGGTCCTCGAACGGGCCGGGCAGGCCGTTGCCACTGGAGCGGGGATCGCCTGCCTGGGCAATCCCCTCAATGCCGCCCTCTGGCTGGCCGATAAGCTGGTCGAACTGGGACAGCCCCTTCGCGCCGGTGACCTGCTCCTGACCGGTGCCCTGGGCCCCATGGTCAATATCCGACCCGGTGATGCCCTGCGCGCCCGCTTCCGAGGGCTGGGCTCGGTCGACATTCACTTTACCCCATCGACAAACTAAGCTCGCATGCAACTCGAACTGGCACAAATCATCGATTCCGCTGCCCGCGAAGCCCGGGCCGTTTCCCAACTGAGTCATCACCAAGCCTTTACCGAGGCCGAAGCCTATCAAATCCAAGCTGCCTCGATCGATCGCCGGATACGTCGGGGCGAACGCCTGATCGGTTACAAGCTGGGTTTTACCAGTCGGGCCAAGATGGCGCAAATGGGCGTCCACGACATGATTTGGGGACGGCTGACCGATGCCATGCTCTACGAAGAGGGGGGAAGCCTGCCGCTGGATCGTTTTATTCATCCCCGGGCCGAACCGGAGATCGCCTTTCGGATCGCCAAACGGATCGAGGCCCCCATCCACCTGTTGGAGGCCAGCCAGTACGTCGCGGCGGTAGCTCCGGCTCTGGAAATCATCGACTCGCGCTACGAACGCTTTAAGTTTAGCCTCGAAGACGTGATTGCGGACAATTGTTCCTCGGCCGGCGTCGTCTTGGGCAATTGGCGCGCCGCGGATGCGGATCTGGACAATTTGGGAATGGTCCTGGAGGTCGACCAACGGCCGGTCCAGGTGGGTTCTTCGGCCGCTATTTTGGGGCATCCCCTCCGCTGTCTGGTGGCGGCCGCGCGACTGGTGACGCAGAGCGGGGGCATGATCGAGGCGGGAGCCATCCTCCTGGCGGGAGCGGCCACCGCAGCGGTGTACCTGGAGCGCGGACAGTACGTCCAGGCTCGGGTCCAAGACTTGGGACGGGTGGGCATAAAAGTGATTTAAAGATGCGCATGGATCTCGACAAACAGCTGAACGGCTCGGTGCAAAAAGCTTTTTTATTGCTCGAAGCCTTTACCCTCGACAAACCGGAGTGGGGGGTGAGTGAACTGGCGCGTAGCTTGGGGGCCAATAAAAGCACCATCTACCGGCTCTTGGCCACCCTCGAAAAGCTGGGGGTCTTGCAACAAAACCGCCGATCGGAAAAGTACCGCTTGGGGCTCAAACTCTTCGAACTGGGGCACCGGGTCTCCATTCATCAGGCGGTAGTACACTGTACGCATCCCGTTTTGGAGGAGGTAGCTCGGGCGATTGCCGAAACCGTTCACCTGGCCATCCTCGAAGGCACCCACATCCGCTATTTGGACAAGGTGGAAAGCCCTCAAGGGCTGAAAATCAGTACCGAAATTGGCTCCCTACGTCCGGCTCACTGTACGGGCCTGGGCAAGATGCTCCTGGCCTGCGCGGATTCTGAGCAACAGCAGGCGGTGCTGGACGCCACGCCCCTGTTTGCCCAAACGGCCAATACCATCGTCTCCGCGGCGGCCCTGCGGCGCGAACTGGCCGAGATTCGCGAGCGGAGCTTTGCCCTCGATCGGGAAGAGTACGAGATCGGGTTGATCTGCGTGGCGGTGCCCATCTTCAACCAGCAGGGAGACTTGGTAGCGGGCCTCAGCGCCTCCGGGCCCGCCAATCGCTTTCGCGAGGAGGCCCTGCCGCACTACGTTTCGATCTTGAAGCGGGGGGCTGAAAAAATCCGAGAAGGCATTGGTAATTTTCAATTGTAGAAATCCATCATCATGAGCGATACCAAAGACAAATATTCTACGATCCACTACTACAATTACCTACAGCTCGATAAGCTCCTCGGGGCGCAGGTGCCCCGGAGTGGTACCGCCGTGGAGGATGCGGCGCACGACGAAACCCTTTTTATCATCATCCACCAAGTGTACGAGCTTTGGTTCAAGCAAATCGCGCACGAATTGCGCTCGGTGATCGACCTGTTTGATCGGGACCGGGTGGACGAAAAAAACATTGGAATGGCCGTGGCGCGGCTCCAGCGGGTGATCGAAATACAAAAGGTCCTCATCGGGCAGGTGCGCGTTTTGGAGACGATGACACCCCTCGATTTTCTCGATTTTCGGAGTTACTTGTTTCCCGCCTCGGGCTTCCAAAGCTTTCAGTTTCGGATTGTAGAGGTACTGCTGGGCCTGCAGGAGAAAGACCGGCTCAGTTACAACAACCACCGCTATGCCTCCGTCTTCCCCGAGCCCCAGCAACGCGAGCTCGAAGCGCTGCAAAACAGCGGTACCCTCTTCGCAGCCGTCGAGTCCTGGAAGGAGCGGACGCCTATTCTCCAGTTTGGCGACTTCGACTTTTTGCGCTACTACCGACGGGCCGTCGAAGCGATGCTCGCCCGGGAGCAAGAGGCGATCCGAGACTCTGATTACCTGAGCGAATCGGAAAAGGCCATGCGTTTGCGCATGTTGGGCAGTACGGATACCTATTTCGAATCGGTGCTGGATCCCGAGGTACACGAACGCTTGCATCGGGAGGGTAAAATGCGCTTGTCCTACCGGGCTACGGTGGCGGCCCTCCTCATCAACCTTTACCGCGATGAGCCCATCCTCCACGGTCCCTACCAAATGCTGGTCAGCTTGATCGACATCGACGAGCTGTTCACTACCTGGCGTTACCGCCACGCCCAGATGGTACTCCGCATGCTGGGCCGCAAAATCGGGACGGGCGGCTCCTCGGGGCACGAATACCTCCGCGAAACTGCCCTACGCCACCAGATTTACACCGACTTGCACAACATTTCGACCCTCCTTATTCCACGGTCGGAACTGCCCGAGCTGCCCATCGCCCTCAAGAAAGAGCTGGGCTTTTATTTCTCTCATCGCTGAGTAGATCACAACGGAATAATATGCAGATCATCACCAATTACATCAACGGACAACTCGTCGCTCCGCGAGCCGGTCGCTACCTCGACGTGTACGACCCTTCCCGAGGACGGGTCTACGCCCGGGCGCCCGATTCGGATGCCGAAGATCTAGAACGGGCCATTCGAGCGGCTCAAGATGCTTTTCCCGACTGGTCGAACCGCAGTGTCCAGGAACGCCATCGGGTGTTGGTCCGGGTAGCCGACCTCCTCGAAGCGCGTCGGGAGGAGCTGGCCCTGGCCGAATCCTTGGACAGCGGAAAACCCCTGGCCCTGGCCCGTCGGGTAGACATTCCGCGTGCCTCCCAAAACTTTCGCTTTTTTGCTACCTCCATCCTGCATTTCCACACCGAGGCCCACGAGATGGACCACCGGGCGATCAACTACACGCTCCGTCACCCCCTGGGGGTGGTGGCCTGTATCTCGCCCTGGAATTTACCCCTCTACCTCCTGACCTGGAAGATCGCTCCCGCCCTAGCTGCGGGCAATACGGTGGTGGCCAAGCCCTCGGAAATCACCCCCATGACCGCCTCGCTACTGGCCGGCATCTGCCGCGAGGCGGGCTTGCCACCGGGGGTGCTCAATGTCCTCCACGGCCACGGTCACCGTATTGGTGCGGCCTTGGTCGCTCATCCCCGCATCAAGGCCATCTCCTTTACGGGCAGCACCCGTACCGGTGCGGAGATCGCCCGGGTGGCGGCCCCTCATTTTAAGAAATTATCCCTTGAGTTGGGGGGGAAAAACCCCAATATCATTTTTGCGGATTGCCAGTACGAGCGCACGCTGGATACCACCTTGCGTTCCTCCTTTACCAACCAGGGGCAAATCTGCCTCTGCGGCTCGCGGATCTTTGTGGAGCGGCCCCTCTACGAACGCTTCCGCGACGACCTGGTGGCGCGGGCGCGGAAGCTGGCGATCGGTGATCCCCGCGCGGCGCAAAATCAATTGGGGGCGGTGGTATCGCGGGCCCACCTGGAGAAAATCTTGTCCCATTTTGAGCTGGCCCGGGAAGAAGGAGGCCGCGTGCTATGTGGTGGCAAACGGGTACGAGTGGGGGGAGAATTTGCCGAAGGCTACTTCCTGCCACCCACCGTTATCGAAGGCCTGTCGCCCCAGTGTCGGACCAATCAGGAAGAGATTTTTGGCCCGGTGGTCAGCATCATTCCCTTCGATACGGAAGCCGAGGTGCTGCATTACGCCAACGATATCTCCTACGGTTTGTCGGCAACGCTGTGGACGGAGAACCTCAGCCGGGCGCATCGGATGGCGCGGGTCCTGGAGGCGGGCATCGTTTGGATCAACACTTGGTTGTTACGCGATTTGCGGACGCCCTTCGGTGGGATGAAAAACTCGGGGCTCGGACGGGAAGGAGGGCTGGAAGCCCTGCGTTTTTTTACGGAAGCCAAAAACGTTTGTATCCAATATGGGGAGTAGATTAAATTGTCACGGCCACTTACTACCACTGCCCGAGCAGATTCCCACTTGGATGCGGGAGGCGGGTATCTTCTGGATTACGGAAGATCGCCAATTCATGCGCCAGGGCGAGTGGCGTCGTCCGATTACGGATTCGAACTATTTCCTGGAGGAAAAATTGGTTTGGATGGACCAGCACCGGATCGACCACGAGGTGATCCTAAACCTGTCGCAACTGTACTGCAATGGCATGGACTGCGAGTGTACCCAGCGGGTACTGCGTTTTCAGAACGACTTCAACGCCGGGGTACAACACAGGTATCCAGAGCGGTTCACCGCGGGCTTTGTGGTCCAGGTGGCGTATCTGGAGGATGCCCTGATTGAGCTGCGTCGTTGTGTGGAGGAATTGGACTTGCAATTGCTGTGCCTGCCTACCCACTTTTTGACTCAGGGGGGCGAGTGGCGCTCGGTGGCCCATCCCGACATCGAACCCCTCTTTGCCCTGGCCAACGAGTACGAACTCGCGCTCGAAATCCATCCCTACGACGGTCCGCGGATGATCAATTTGGCCGATCAGTTTTGGCGTTTTCACCTGGTGTGGATGTGTGCCCAGACGGCCGACACCTACCACCTGTACACCACGCTGGGTTACCACGAGCGTTTCCCCAAATTGCGGGTGGCTTTTGCCCACGGCAATCAATACGGTCAGGTCAATGTGGGGCGTCGACGCCAGGGCTACTACGGTCGGCCCGATCTGTTTCCCGATGCGGCGGATCCCGAAACTGCGGTGGGAATGAACAATCTCTTTTTTGATACCCTCGTCCACGATGTTTACGCCTTTCGGCTGCTCATCGACCGGCAGGGTGCCCCCCAGGTCATTGCCGGCCTGGATGATCCCTACCCCCTGGGGGAGATCGAAGGGGTGGCGGATTCCTATCCCGGCAAGGTCATCGACCAGGCCGTGGAGCGGGCCATCATCAGCTCGCAGGATCGCGATCGCATCTGGTGGGACAATGGATTGCGGTGGTTGGCCGGGGCCCGGGTAGAAAACTTTTTGGAAAGGATTAAACCAAAGTCTAAAATTTAAATTTGTATGATAGATACGCTGCGTATGAATGCTACTTCCAATACTTCAATTGACTACCAGGCTACGGCCGAGTTCGCGGATTGGATGGATCAGAACGATCCGCTCCGCATTTACCGCGAGCGCTTTCACCTGCCCCGTCAAGCCAATGGCGAGCCACAGATTTACCTTTGTGGCAATTCGTTGGGCCTACAACCCAAGACGGTTCGCTCCTATCTCGACCAGGAACTCCGCGATTGGGCGACCCTCGGTGTAGAGGGGCATTTTGAAGCCGAAAATCCCTGGATGCCTTACCACGAATTTTTGACCGAGGCCATGGCTAAGGTAGTGGGCGCCAAACCCTCCGAGGTGGTGGTGATGAATACCCTCACCGTCAATCTTCACCTGATGATGGTTTCCTTTTACCGGCCGGAGGCCCAGCGCTTTAAAATCTTGATCGAGAGCGATGCCTTTCCCTCGGATCGCTATGCGGTGGAGTCGCAGATCAAGTGGCACGGCTACGACCCGGAGGAAGCTCTGGTGGAATTGCGCCCCCGCGAAGGAGAGCAGTTGATTCGGATCGAAGACATCGAAGCGCTCTTAGCGGAGCAGGGTCAGGAGATTGCGCTGATTATGCTCGGTGGGGTGAATTACTACACCGGTCAGTACTTCGACGCCAAGCGCATCGCCGCGCTGGGGCATCGCCACGGTTGTTTGGTGGGCTTTGACTACGCCCACGGGGCGGGCAATATCGACCTGCGACTGCACGACAGCCAGCTCGACTTTGCGGTGTGGTGTACCTACAAATACCTCAATGCTGGGCCGGGTAGTATGGCGGGTTGTTTTGTCCACGAGCGTCACGCCCAGGATTTTGATCGGCCGCGCTTTGCGGGCTGGTGGGGGCACGATAAGGAGACGCGTTTCAACATGCGTTTTGGGTTTACCCCCCTGAGTGGTGCGGAGGGCTGGCAATTGAGCAATCCCCCCATCCTCTCGCTGGCCGCCATCCGCGCCTCGCTCGATATTTTTACCGAAGTGGGGATGCCCGCCCTGATGCACAAGAGCCGTTTGCTGACCGGCTACCTCGAATTTTTGGTCGACGAGCTTCGGGATGAGCGCGTCCGCATCATCACCCCGCGCGATCCCGCCGAACGGGGTTGCCAGCTCTCGATCCAATTGCGGCGGACCAATCGCCGCCTGTTCGACGAGCTCAGTCGCCGGGGAGTGATCGCGGATTGGCGGGAACCCGACGTGATCCGGGTGGCTCCGGTACCCCTGTACAACAGTTTTCGGGAGGTCTACGATTTTGTCGCTATCTTGCAGTCCATTTTAGATTTACACCAATACGATGAGCAACAGTAAGGTTATGATTATTGGGGCGGGCCTTTGTGGGACCCTCCTCGGGATTCGACTGGCCCAGCGGGGGCACCGCGTCCAGATTTTTGAAAAGCGCTCCGATATGCGTCGGGCCGATACCGAGGCGGGTCGCTCAATCAACCTGGCCCTTTCCAACCGAGGCCTGCGGGCCCTGCGGATGGTGGGGCTGGAAGGGGCCGTGAGCGAGCACTGCATTCCGATGTACGGTCGGATGATTCACTCGACGACGGGCGAATTGCGCTTCTCCAAATACAGCGGTCGCGAGGGGGAGCACATCAATTCCATTTCGCGCTCGGGGCTCAACGTGGCCCTGTTGGATGCGGCGGAGGGGATGGAGAATTTGGAACTTCACTTTGAGCACCAGTGTCTGGAGGTCGATTTGCCGGCCGCGCGGGCGCGGTTTCGGGTGGGGGAACGGGAGCACGAGGTAAGGGCGGACGTGATCTTTGGTGCGGATGGGGCGGGCTCGGCCGTCCGGCGGAGTATGATGGCCCGGACCAACGAGCTCTTGTTCAACTATTCCCAGTTTTTCCTACGGCACGGCTACAAGGAATTGACCATCCCCCCCGGCCCCGGGGGAAGCTACCGGATTGAAAAAAATGCCCTCCACATCTGGCCCCGCGGGACCTATATGCTCATTGCCCTGCCCAACCTGGACGGCAGTTTTACCGTCACCCTCTTTCACCCTTTCGAAGGCCGCCAAGGACTCAAAGCCTTGACCACCAGACGCAAGGTCCTCGATTTTTTTGAAGCGCAATTTGCCGACATCATTCCCCACGTACCGGGCCTGCTCACCGACTTTTTTGCCAATCCCAATTCCAACCTCGGTACCATCAGGTGCTATCCCTGGCAAGCCTACGGCAAGGCCCTGCTGATGGGCGATGCCTCCCACGCCATCGTTCCCTTTTACGGACAGGGGATGAACTCCTCCTTCGAAGACGTGGTCGTCTTTGACCAGGTGCTCGATACCCATCCCAACAACTGGGCGCGGGCCCTGGAAGCCTTCCAGGAGCAACGCGTAGGCGATACCAATGCCATCGCTGATCTGGCGGTGGACAATTTTTACGAAATGCGCGACCACGTGGCCAATCCCGCCTTTATCCGCAAGCGCCACCTGGAGATGCAGTTGGAACAAACCTACCCCGATTATTTTTCCAAATACTCGATGGTGACCTTCAACGAGCACTTGCCCTACCGCGAAGCCCTACGCAAAGGCCGGCGGCAGGACGAACTGCTGATGGACATTGTGGAGGAGCAGGGCGATCGGGACCTGGATTAGGCAAGACTATGGGAAAAGGTGCGGAATTTGGCGAAGCTCGTCTCCGACGAAAGAACCGTAAACCGTAGAGAAATAGACGAAAAGTACCTATCTTCAGGCAAGGCAGGTCGAAAAATCGTATTGCCGGCCCGCCTTCCTGAAGATAAAGCCAATAAGCACCGATTGATCAGGCGCGCGTGCCATCGATCTCAAAAGAAAACTAATCACATGTTTCCGCGATTATTGCTGTTGAGTTTTTTACTCGGTCTGGTTACGGGCTGTAAGCAGGACGAGCTGTCCGCTCCGCTGCGTTACGAACGGATCAGCAAGATTACTTTTGGTACTCCCGATCGCTGGGAGGACAATTTCTACCTGATGAGCTACGCAGCAGGGGGGCAGCTCGAACGGGTAGATTACTCCTTTGGTGACCTGAGGAAATACACTTTGATCCACTACGAGCAGGATCGTCCGGTACGGATACTGGTCTACGACGAGGAGGATCAATTGATCGAGCGCAGAAGCCTTACCTACGATGCGGATGGCCTTTTGGCGAGTGCTGTTCACGTGTCGTTTAACACAGCGGGGGAGGAGCGGAATCAGAGTACTTTGATTTTTTCCTACGATGCCCAGGGACGTCGAATTACGGAAGAGCGGTATGCTGGTTACTTGAGGCAGGTCACCCGCTACGAATGGGAAGGGGCCAATGTCGTTAGCACTAGAGTGTACAATTCCGCGGGAAAAGAGACGTCCTGGATTACCTACCAATACGGCGATAAGGTCAATCCTTACCGCGGCTTTCCGACGTATTTGACCTGTACGCCCTGCCAATCCCGGAACAACGAAATTTCCCGAGACTTTAATTTTGCGGAGTACATCTGTGAGGGGGATTGTCGGAACACTTATTTGTACGACTTGGACGATCGTCCGATCCTGTTACAGAACCATTTAGATCAGGTTATTCGGTTCAGTTACCAGGATTAAGAGCGGGCAAAAAAATCCCCGGGCCTCGTTCTAGTACCCGGGGAAAATCACCTAATTATTGTAATTCAAACTTAATCCTCAAATTATAGACCGTATTCGGGGTCACCTCTTTGAGGTCGACCGTTTGACGGTGGAGTTTTTCTTTGGCGAAGTCGATCAGGTATTCGTTGTCGGTGTTGATGGCCAAGAGGAGCAGCTCTCCGTTGTCGCGGACGGTAAATTGGAGGTAGAGCTCGGCCTCGCTGATGCCGTAATCGGCCAACTGGGGGTTATTCATCATGTCCGCCAGTTGTTGGCCTACGGTAGTTTCGGCCTTGCCTTCGACGATATTATTGGCGTTTCCGGGCGTGGCGAAAAGTAGGGCAGCGAAGAAAAAAAGACAGCAAATTCCTGATTGGAGCGTTTTCATTTGGTAGTGGTTTAGTGATGGAATAAAGAATACAAGTGTAGGGGTTGCTGTAATAGTATTTGATATTTAGTTGCTAAAAGTCTTCGTTCAAAATGACGCCGGAGTGGAGCGAATGTTGCATCAAAAATCGGCTTGCTCTACGTACGTTAATGTTTGATTGATGAATGAGCGAAAAAAGCCGACGAATGTTTTTTGAAGCGCTAAGTAGCTGTTTCTCTGCGTCTTACGGAAGTCAAGTTGTGGGAAAATCTTGGCTTTTGCCGCTCTTTTCGATAAGCGATCCTTGGAATTCGATGAATTAGCGCCCGGGAATGGGGAATGCGAGAATGGGAAGGGCAGGGGGGCGTTGGCCCACCGGGGCGGTGGGGCTGAGGCGATGGAGGGAGAAGTGGCCGGGACTAGGCCAGGGTGGCCAACTCGCGGTAAACGGCGTCGACCGGTAGGCCCATGACGCTGGGGTAGGTCCCTTCGATGCGTTCAATTTTACAATGGCCAATCCATTCCTGGATGCCGTAGGCGCCGGCCTTGTCGTAGGGCTGGTAGGTCTCCAGGTAGTAGTCGATCTCGGCTTCGCTGAGGGGGGAAAAATGGACCTTGGAGCGGACCGAAAAACTGCGTTCTTCCTTTTCCGATACCAAACAGACCCCCGTAATCACTTCGTGAACCTTCCCGGACAACTCGCGCAGCATCCGCTGTCCATCCGCCTTGTCCACCGGCTTTTCGTAAATCCGACCCTCCAATACCACCACCGTATCCGCCGTCAGGATCACCTCCCCCGGCCGCAGCAGCTCCCGCGCCGCCCGCGCCTTCTTGCGCGCAATGTACTCGGCTACCTGACCCTGCTCCAAATCCGCCGGATAGGACTCGTCGACCTCCCGGCTGACGACTTCAAATTGGAAACCCGCCTCGCGCAACAACTGGCTCCGCCGGGGCGATTTGGAAAACAATAAAATCTTACGCTGAATCATGAGCTAAAATTTTTAGATCTTATAATTAAAGGGTCTGCCTTCTCAGTCGCCCCCTACCGCTACCAAAAACAGTCCCACCAAACCCGATAGCATGATGTACTTGCAAAACTGACTGAGGGCGTGGAAATCCTGAGAATGGACGGCCCGGCGCAGGGCGCTGAGAACGTAGGCGAGGGGTAGCACAATACCGATGAGTAGAAACAGTACGATCAGCCACTGCCCCCGCTCCCAGAGGATGTAGCCCCCCAGCAGGAGCAGGGCCGTCAGGATGCCCCCCGTCAGTAGGGCCACTCGTTTGGCGGTGGGAATGCCCCAGACGATGGGCAGGGTGCGGTATTTGAGCTGCTGATCGCCGTAGAGGTCCTCCATGTCCTTGATGATCTCGCGGAGTAGGGTGGAGAGGAATGCAAAGAGAAGGTAACTGGCGAAGAGCAGGCTGGTTTCGTAGCCGTAGGCAAAATCCATCAAAAAGAGGTCGTTGACCGTAAAGCGTTCGGCGAAGAAGACGATGCCGGCCACGAGGGCACAAAACAGTGCGACCACCACGTTGCCCCACAGCACCTGGGCCTTCCACCAACGCGAATAGCCGTAGAGCAAAAAGACGGCGGTAGGGTAGATCAGCACCAGCGGCAGGTTGCTCACGTACCAGGCCAGGTAAAGCGAGATGGCGAAGCCACTACCGATGAGGCAGTAGTAATAAATGGTGGCCCAGCGGGTGGAGATGCGTTTTTCGATGATGCGGGTAGCGGGTTTGTTGATCCGGTCGATGGGCAGGTCAATCAGGTCGTTGATGACGTAGCCGCTGGCGGCGATCAGCATGGTGGAGAGGGCCTGCAGGCTGTAGTGGGGCGGGTCGAGGGCGGCTTGGAGGCCGTTGGCGTCGAAGGCGGGGACGAGGAGGCTGTACTGTAGGAGGTACTGGGTAAAGGCGACGATGAGCAGGTTGGGCAAGCGAATCAGGCGTAGGTAGGCCAGTAGTGGATGGTCCCTAGGTGTTGTCATGCCGTAAATCTTCCTCTACCAGGTCGTCGATACCGTGGGCGACCCATTGTTTTTGGATTTTCAGGGTTTTTTCGATGACGTCACGTACGCAGCCCTGCCCGCCTTTGCGGGGCGAGATGTACCGGGCCAGGTTCAGGATTTCGGGGGCGGCATCGTAGGGGCAGGCGGGGAGGCCCACTTTGCGCATCACCTCGTAATCCGGCAAATCATCGCCCATGTAAAGGATGTGGTCGAGGTTCAGGTCGTAAGTATACTGGAACTCTTCGATGGCATCGATTTTATCTTGCACCCCACAGTAAATGTCAACGATTCCCAGGCCCCGGAGCCGCTGTACCACTCCCGAGGATTTGCCCCCCGTGATGATGGCCACCCGGTAGCCCTTTTTGATCGCCAACTTGAGGGCATAACCGTCCCGGACGTTCATCTTGCGCAGCAGATGACCATTTTCCAACACGATCAACTCGCTGTTGGTCATGACTCCGTCGACATCAAAAATAAAGGTACGTACGTCGTGAAACGGTTCTAATAAATTCATCCCAATGGTTTATAATCTTTTGAGTAGCTTGGTCTTTACTGATTGTCGCGCCATTCGTAGACCCACTTGGCCTGGATCTGTTCGAGATGCCCCTCGCTGCTCTGCTCGCGTTTTCCTTCGAAGGTGGGGATTTCCAGGATCCAATTTAGCAGATCGGTAAAGCGAATGCGGTAAATGTGCGATTCGGTAAACTCATCGCCAAAGCGTTCGTACAACTTGATCGCAATATCCTCGTGATCTTCCCATTGGATTGGCAAATCGTCGATTCCGTCAAAAGGCATGGTCTTACTTTTTAGTGGTGTCCTTGATTAATGTTGTGTGGCTTAGTGCTCGTGTCCAATGATTTCCCGCTGATCGGGAATGGTGATTTCCACCACCGCATCATCTTCGAGGATGATACATTGGCAGCCCAGCCGAGACTCTATGCGCGGATTGATGGCGCGGTCGATAAAATCTTCCTCCGGATCCGAAATTTCTTCCAAAAAATCTTCCCCACTGTCGACGTATACGTGGCACGTACTGCAAGCACAAACGCCACCGCAATTGTGGTTGAGGTGAACGTCGTGATCTTCGGCAATGTCGAGGACGGAGTAACCCGATTCGGCATCCTCAACGGTCTTGGGGGCGATCGACTTATCCTCAAACTTGAACTTAATAATGGCCATGAATAACTGTTAAAATTTATCTGCCGCGCAATTTCGCAGCAAATGTATTTTATTTCCCTCTTCTAACCAAGTTTGTCCTTGTTTTGTTTTACCCGCGAGAAAATAGGCTTTCCCGAGTACAGCAGGAGCTTGAACTCCCACGGGGTAATGTTGATCGCGTTGGTGTAACCGGTCCGTAAATCGGTGAGGGTATCGCCATTGTAAATGCGGAGTACCCGCCGGGGAGGAGGGGGGGAAGGGGGCGGCTGTTCGCCCCGGATTTCGAGGAGAATGGGGAGGGGGTTTTGGTGGGTTTGGTAAAACAGATGGATGCCCGCCTCGGGAGCCATCAGCTCGTAGAGGGAATGGTTTTCCGCCTCAATACTGCGCCGATCCTTGGCCACGCTATACTGAATGTCCAGGGATTGAAACAAGCCGGTGTAGATTTGGAGGAGGGTCTCGATTTCGTCCCGGCCGTAGCCCTCGATGTAGGACGAAAAGCGGATGGTCAGGCGGTCGGTATGGCCACGGAGAAAGCCCTGGGCGAAAAGCTCCAAAAAGGCGACGTCGAGAAAGTTGTCCAGAAATTCGGTCTCCAGACTGTTGAACTGGGGGGAAGTGATTCGGTAATTTTCCGCAATCTCCTGGAGGGCCTCCTTTTGAAAAAGCCGATCCTTGATCGACTCCCGGATGACCTTATCCGCCCAGGCATTGCGGGGAATCAGGGTGCCCCCCTTTAGCCGCAGCGGAATGGCTGGCCCCTCCTTAAAGTGTCGGTCCCGAAAGCCCAAGGACATCTCAATCAACCGCTGTTTGACCGTCGCAATCTTTTCCTTAAAATCGTAGTGCTGCCAGTTTAGGTTTTCCCCCTTTTGATTGCCAATGACGATCAAGTCGTCGGCTTCCCGCTCCTGATCCGCTTCGAGCCAGCGCACTTGGTCTTCCAGCTGTTGGACCCTTTGGAGCAGCTTCATGTAAAAGCCCCGGCCCCGGCTTTCGTCGGGCATTGGGGGCAATTGTACCTCCTCCAGGGGATCCACAAAGCTGAGGGCTGTAATGTGCGGAACGAGTTGCTGGGCTTCGAGGTAGATGTCGAAAAGTAGCGGGACGTCGGTTTGGGTATTGATCAACTGCTCGGCACTGAGGGCGGTCAGGTCGCGTTCGATCTGCCGCTTGAGGGCGCGTCCGCCCATCTTGGCATCAAACCCCCGCCGCGCTACCCACTCCAGGGCCTCGGTGGAGATGTTGAGAATGGTGGTGCGCCGTACAAATCCATCGCGTCGCAACAACTCCTTGATTTGCAGCCGCGCAATCCCCAGGATGTGCTCCAATTGCAGCGCGTTGAACACGACAATTTGCCCGATCCGGTTGACAAATTCGGGCCGAAAATAGTTTTCCACCGCTCGGCGATACACCGCCGCTTCGTCCTGCTGGTCCTTGGTATAGCCCACGTTGCTACTCGCCTCACGCGCACCGACGTTGGAGGTCATGATGATGATGGTATTGGAGAAATCGACCGTCCGGCCGAGGCTATCGGTCAGCCGGCCGTCGTCGAGTACTTGCAGGAGGATATCGTGGACCTTGGGGTGGGCTGTTTCGATTTCGTCGAGCAGTACTACGTCAAAGGGTTGGTAGCGCACCCGGGAGGTCAACTGACCCTCGGGATTGTTATAATCGCCGATCAGGCGCGCCACGGCGTAAGCGTCGATGTACTCGTTCATATCGAAGCGCAGGAGCTGGTCTTCGCTGCCGGTGAGGTAGCGGCAAAGCACCTTGGCGGCCTGGGTTTTACCCACGCCGGTGGGGCCAATAAAGAGGAAAGAGCCCAGGGGCTTGCGCGGATCGGTCAGCTTGGCCTTGATTTGGTGTACCAGATGGGTCAGCTGGTCGACCGCCCGGTCCTGCCCCACCAAATTTTCCGCAATGGCCTCCCGCACCTGGTCTTTTTCAAACGTCAGACCCGTATCAAAAATCAATTCGTTAAAACCACTCATCGTCTCGAATGCCTCCCGAACTTCGGGCGCATCGATGCTGCGAAATTTGTATTTGACCGCCAGTTGGTTGAGCATTTTCATCACGCTCCCCGGCAGGGCCTTCTGACGGAGGTAATTGCGTTGGATGCTAAAAATCCTGTCGATGGCCTGGATGGTGATCTCGCAGTCGTGCCGCATCTCCAGGAAGTGGCGCTGCTGTAGGACCATACCCGCCGCCGTTTCCAGGTCGGGTTCCACCAGCCGCAGCACCTGAAAAAGGTCGCTAAACCGCCGGTCTTTTTCCTGTACCAGCTTCCACTCCTCGGGCGTAGCTAGGATGATGACTTGCAGCTGCCGCTTCTCCAGGTAGGGTTTGATCACATCGCTCAGGGTCATGTCGTTTTGGCTCGATTTGCCGATCAGCAATAGGGCAAACGGCTTGTAGAAGAGGATGTTATAGGTCAGGCTGGACTTTTAGGGGTGCCGTCGGCCCCGCTGTAGGAGATATTGAAGAATGGCCTCCAAGCGCTTTTGCCACCAACCGACGTAGCTCATCCCCGCAATCAGCCGGGTGGGGTCGATGTGCCAGATTTTTTCGATAAATTGATCTCCCCCCATATCGAGG
>CALCCH010000294.1 GCA_937899855.1 uncultured Saprospirales bacterium
AGGTGTATTTTGTCGCAAGTTACCAAGCCCCAAACACCCCCCTCCGGCCATTCGCCGCGTTTTCGCCTGTTCTTTTGGCTGAGTCTGGCCCTGCTCTTGCTCAACCTACTGGTGGTCAATGATTACGCCCCCTTGTGGGATCCTTGGGAAGGCCTCAATTGGTGGGTCAGCCGGGAATCCCCCAGCCAGTTGCCCCATTTCTTTTACGCCACCTGGCAGTCTCTCTTTCCCGACCAGTTCTTTGCCTGGCGCCTGCCCGGTACCCTGCTACTGCTGGCCAGCTTGGGCATTTGGTACTACGGTGCCCGCCCCATCTTTGGCGAGCGGGGTAGCCGCTACGCGCTACTGGTACTGGCCACCGCCTGGCCGCTGGTGTTCAGTGCCAAGATCGCCGTCAACGATATTTGGCTATTCGCCGCCCAACTGCTGATGGTGCTGGCCCTCCTGCGTTTTCTCAAACAAGCCCAGTCCGCTTGGCGCTGGATCAGCTACGGCGCCATCCTCTTTGCCCTGTCGATCCATCTGTGGTCGACGGTGGTGCTGCTCGTGGTGCTCAGTACCTACCTTTGGGGGCTCCATCCCCAAGGCAAACGCCTGACCCGCCTGTTGCCCTGGCTGAGCTTGCCCCTCCTCTTGTTGGCCCCCGCTGACCCGGAGGGTTTCCTGTTTACCTACGGCCAGTTGGGCTATCCGTACTACTTGCTTTACCTTTCGATCGGGTTACTGCCCTGGTCCGGGTTTTTCTTTGGCTCCCTAGCCGATTTGGTCTACAAACTCCGTCGGAAGGAAGAGATGGCTTTGATCCTAGCGGGGCTCCTACTCGCCACGCTACTCGCCCAATCGCCCCTGCTCATCCTGGTCTTTGCCCTACTCATTGCCCGTCAGATTTCGGCTTACTTCGTCCCCAACTATCCCTACCGTGCCGTTGTCAAAGGCTTTGCGGTACTGCACCTGATTTTCTCGTTTTGCCTAATCACCTACCTGCTACTCAGCGCTTTTGCCCAGGTAGGAGCCGTGGGCTTTCGCGGAGTGATGGCGGTCGGCGCCATCTACTGGATGCTGACCTTTATTGCCGTCATCGGGCTGTACAGCTACCGGCCGGAAATGATTTTGGGGGGAATGGTTTGGGGGGCTCTTCTGTCCTTTCTCTTGTTTTGGCTCCAGTTGTATCCCCTCCTGGAAAGCCGCTCCATTCAGTCGGGAGATTTGTTGGAAAAAATGGAAAAGCAGTCTACGGCCGATCGGCCCATTCTGCTTTCCGATTCCCTGTGGGAGACCTATCCCAGCTGGCGTTTTATGGCCCGGCAGCGGCAACTTCGTTTGAGCCCCGTCGGGGTATCCGATCCCACCGTCAGCACTACCACTGCCCCCGAT
This sequence comes from uncultured Saprospirales bacterium, assembly GCA_937899855.1. Lineage (GTDB taxonomy): Bacteria > Bacteroidota > Bacteroidia > Chitinophagales > Saprospiraceae > CALLVY01. The sequence goes on from CALCCH010000294.1 coordinate 1,375, forward strand.
CTCCTTCTCACGGATCGTCCCCAAGGCCCCCGCCCCAACTTCCGAGTGGTCGACAGCCTCGCTGCCTACTCCTGGACCCAGCTGGATAGTCTGTCCTTCTACCTTTGGCGGCCTGCTTCGGGGCCGGAATAGCCCAGTGCCATCGCCTCCTTAGCGCAATTTGAGGGCCCGAGGATCCCCAATTTGTACGAGGTGCGTCCAAGTTTGGGGCCAAACGAAGGTGCGTTGGTGTTGCTCCAGATAGTCGAGTTTGGCCTTTTGGAGGGCGACGTCTTTGGGGACGCCAGCGAGTAAATACTGGTAAAAACCCAGCATCAAATCCTTGGTCGCCGCGTCGTTGGCTTTCCAGAGGCTGGCCACTAGGCTGGGACAGCCCGCGTAATTAAAAGCGCGGGCCAGCGACATCATTCCCTCGCCTTTTTGTAGGGAGCCCGTCCCCGTATCACAAGCACTCAGCACCGCCAATTCCGCCCGTAGGGCCAGGGGTAGGACGTCCTTGGCCGCCAACATGGAATCCTGTCCATCTGCGTTGGGGCTAAAGACCAGGGCCGAGCGAAGGGGAAATTTTTTATCCACCATACCGTGCGCTGCCAAATGTAGGAGGCGGTAGCGGGGCGCCTCTTCAATAAAGGTTGCCCGGGTGGCCTGGCGGTTGAGCCATACCCGCCCTCCGAGCAGGGAATGGATGCCCTTGACCTCTTCTACCGCATTGGGTAAGGGCCCCAATCGACGTTCGGCCAGGTAGGCATTCGGGACCGCTTGGTAGTGCTGGTAGTCGAGTCCAAAACCCGCAAACCCGAGGCTTGCCTTAGCCACTCGGAGGCTTTGGTCGGCGTACAGCAGGCGATTGGAATAGGCGTACTGAACGGCGTAGCGCCGTATCAAGTAGGGCAGCTCCGCGGCGGCCCACTCGTCGCGCAGTTGCTCGGGGGTGGGGTCTTCGTAGAGTAGGGCGTCGAGCGAAAGATTGAACAGACGATCGTCCGGTACCAAAAATAAGCGTTGGAGTGCTTTCCGGTCCAGCTCACCGAGGGGCTCGGCGAAGAGCATTTGGTAGAGGCGGCGAGCGAGGGGAACGAATTCGGCGAGCGGAACCCGCTCGGTGGAGGCTCGGCGGAAGCTCTGGCAAAGCGCGTCAAAGTCCTGGGGTTTGGGCTGGTGGTAGGCCCGCAGCTCCTTGGCGGTCAAGCATATGGTGTTGATTCTGTCGGTCCCGACAAAATATTCGTGGTGGGCCGTTTGGGGGGGGAGGCTGGCCCGCAATTTCTGGGCTTGGAGGTCTTCGACGTTGCGGTAGCGAAGGGCGTGATAGGCCGGATAGTCGACTTCGAATTGGGTGACTAACCGTTCGCGCTCTCGGTTGATTGCAAAACGCACCTGTTTGGCCGAGTCGATTTCACTGCTGGGACGGCCTTGCTCCTCCCAGTCAAAGATGGTGGTCTCCAGGTCGTAAAACTGGCGTTTGAGCTGTCGTTCGGCAAAGAGCAACTGGCTTGGAATGCCGAGGGAAAGGGCCTGAGCCCCGCGCAGGTCCTGAAGGAGGACGGTCGCTTTGTTTTTGGAGGCAAAGTTCAGTCCCGCTTCCAGGTAGCGCCCTTGGCCGGAGCGCTCGTAACTTTGGAGGGCCACCTTGGTGGCGTTTTCGTAAATGGGGACAGTCCCCTCGATAAGGTCACAGCGGGACAGCTGGGACTTAAAGCCCGACTGGATTTGGACGATTAGGGCATCGAGAAAGCGGTAGGTTTGAAAGGCGGCTTCCAGGTAATCGCTCCCGGGTTTGGCGCGGTGGGCCCGTTGGAGGGCCTCGGCCTTGAGGGAGAGGATGCGTTTGAGGGCTTTGCGGTCGATCACCAGGTGACGGTCCAGCTGGGGGAGGTCGAGGGGATCGCTGGCCCGGTAGTCGAAACAGAGGCTTTCGGTAGCGCGCTGGTAATGGCGCAGGGCGGTGGGGTAGTCCCGGCGGGCCGGTGCCACGTCGCCCAGCCCCTCGTAGGCCCGGGCGTAATCCAGGTTGCGCTCCGAGGAGTGGAGCCGTTGGGCCCGTTCGAGGGCGCGTTGGTAGTAGCGCTGGGCTTCCTCCAGATTGCCCAGTTGGATTTCGGCGAAGGCCCGGTTGATGTCGTTGTTGTAGCCAAAGCGGAAGTAGCTGAGGTCTTTGAACTCATCCCGGTGTTCGGTGAGGTAGCGGTCGATATCGATCAGGACTTGCCGCGCCTCGGCGACCTGGCCAAATTCAATTTGTACGGAGGCGACATTTCCCTGCGCCATCAGCGTATTGCCGTCCTGGGTCATGTTTTGATAAATCAGGAGGGCCCGGTGGTAGTGGGCAAAAGTTTGGGCCGTATCTCCTTGGAGGGAGTAGGTGTTGCCCATGCTGTTGTAGACACCCGCCATCTGGCGAGAGGCCTCCCCGTAGGCTTCCGCCGTCAATTGCTGGGCGCGTTCAAAAAAGGGGAACGCCTTGCCAAAGTCTTCCATCTTTCCCGCACAAAGAGCGGCGTGGGCGTAAAATTGGGATTGCTTATTTACTCTGATGCGCTCCGGGTACGCTACCGCTAGGCAAATGATTCATTCCAGGTGGATCAGGGACTCATCACAGCGGTCCAGCTTGCTAAAGCTCACCCCCCACAGGTAAATGCTGTTGGCCAGGTCTGGAGGAGCGGACAGGGGCAATTGCTCCCGCAGAGAAACCGCCGTGTCAAAGTAGGGGATGGCCGTTTCGTAATCTCCCGCCCGGTAGAAGTAAACGGCAGCTTTGTGGTAGGCCTGTCCTCGGGAATCCAAATTCGCCTCCCCAAAATCGGGGTGCCGCAGTAAAAGCAGGTGTTGCTCGATGGCCCCCCGCCGGGTGCCCGCCCGCCGGGACAAGTCGTTGGTGCGGGCAATCTCCCGTTCAATCAAGCTGTCCATCGCATTGCGGCCCGGGGGCGCTTCCACTGCGCTGGGCTCCGCTTCCTGACAGGCACCCAAAAAAAGACCAAGGCTCAAGATTCCCACTAGGGCGAGGTACCCACCATACCCCGTGCCGTTTATTTGCTTCATCATCATGTTTCTTTGGTTTTGGTGACGAAGATAAAGAAATGACTTCAAGAAAGCCTGGCCCTACCCAATTCTCATTCGGTAGAGCCCAGACCTAGAATTCCGCTTGTTTAAGTACTGGGGTGAGTACAACTGACTCACCCCAGTTCCTAAATGCTCGGAAAATCGACCTTAATGCAAGACGGAGACCACCTGGCGTCGGCGGGAATCATTGACCTCGATGAGGTACAGGTTCGGGTGGTCGTCCCGCTCCCATTCAATACCGTACTGGTTTTGTCCGGGCATGACGTCGATGGTGGCGCGGTGTAGCCGCTGTCCCACGACATTGTAGAGCTGGACGTCGATTCGACCTTCCGTCGGACTGTCGATGAGTAATTGAATGCTTCCCGCGGTACTGTGGGCGTCTAGCGTCAAGGTTTGGGTCGGGGTGGCCGCCCGGCGATTGTTGACGCCATTGTCGGGGCCACCGCCCCCGCCATTATTGCCATTCCCATTATTTCCGTTGTTCCCATTACTCCCGCCATTGCTACCATTTCCACCACTACCGCCACTATTATTTCCATTGCCATTACCGCCATTGTTATTGTTGCCGCCACCGCCATTACCGCCACCAAAGTCGCAGAGGGGGTTGTTGACAAAGTTACTGTAGGCTTTTTCGGCATCCAGGTAGCCATCGCTGAGTACCATGCCCAGCAGGCTGGCATCTTCTCCGACCCCACTGAGTAGGGCGCATTTGATGGGGCGAAAATCGAAGGTGGCTTGGTGGGAAGCCAGCATGGCCGCTACCCGACTGACGAGGGCGGCGGCGGGGGAGGTTCCCGTGAGGCTAGCGTACTGACTGCTGAGGAAGGCCCCCACGATTCGGTCGCCCGGGGCGGCTAGGTCCACGGTATTGGGGCCGTAGTTGCTGTAGGCGGCGAGTTCGCCATCGCAGTCGAGGGCCGCCACGGAAATCAGATTGGGGATGGGAAAGGAGGCGGGGAAGGCCACCAGGGCGCCGCCGTCGTTGTTGACGGTGTGGTTACCCGCCGCTGCGATAAAGAGCGTACCGGCTTGCTGGCGGGCCGTCTTCATTGCGATCCGCAGGGGATTGGACAGCCGGGTGCGCTCCGCCGCCGAGGCGTAATAGGTAAAACTGCAATTGGCAATGCGGACGTTTTTCAAAATGCCTTCGTCGATTCCCGCTACGATGTCAAACATTTTACCACTGCCCTGGTCGCCGTGGGTTTTGTAGATCAGCAGCTGAACGGGATACTGTCCGCCGAAGGTGTTGCCGTCGGCATCCTCCACGAATAGGCTGGCCATGTGCGTACCGTGGCCATTGCCATCGGTGGGGTAAGGATCCGTGGTGACGAAATTTTCGCCGATGTCGTTGGGGGCGAGGTGGGGCGCAAAGAGGGCATTGTGGGCCAGGAAGAAACCATCGGGAAGCGACTCGAAGGCCATGCACGTATATAATATGCAGGATTTGAAGATTATGTCGACAATCACGGGGATGTCGATGATAAAAGTGG
>CALCCH010000295.1 GCA_937899855.1 uncultured Saprospirales bacterium
TGTACCCCCAGGGCCCGGGCGATGGTTTCGAGTTGGACGCCCGCCATGATGGAGAGGAACACCTGTTGGGGGTCGACGTGGGGACGGATGGCTTCGAAGAGGCGGGGGGCATCTTGGGGCTTGACGGCCAAGATGATCAAATCGGCGCCGGGCAGGCAGTCTGCGGGGCTGCCGTATACCGTCCCGATGTCCTTGGTGGCCAGAATGGCGGCCTTGGCTGGCGATTTTTCCAGGATCATCATGTCTTCCTGGCTGGTGATGTGCGAACGCAAAAAGCTTTGGGCATAGGTCAAGCCCATGTTCCCGCCGCCGATAATTAAAATTTTCATGCGCTGGTAATTGTTGGCTGGTGGATGATATGGCTTACGAGGTGCTGGGCGAAATGCTCGGAGCAATCCCGGAATGCCTTCTCCGCGATGGCGAAAACATTTTGGAACGACTTCCAGGCTTGTGGGTCCAAGATTACAAAAAAAAGCGGAATAATGTTAATTTCAAGCCCGCACCAAATGATTGTGAATATGAAAAAATGGATACCCTTATTTTTTTGTTGTTGCCTGGCCCTAAGCGCCTGCCAAAACAATGCCGAACCCGGTCCGGCTACCGCCGCAAAAGCCGCACCTACCGCCACGGAAGATACGGGGCAGACGACTGAGGCCCAGCCAGCAGACCAGGGGGATCGCCCCGATTACGTACTCGTCATTCACGGCGGGGCGGGCAGTATTCGCCGTGGTGTCCTGTCGCCGGAGCGGGAGAAGTCCATCCGCCAGGCCCTCCAGGCCGCTCTGGACGCTGGCGAGGCCGTGCTCAAAGCCGGTGGCAGCAGCATCGATGCCGTACAAGCCGCCATCATCCCCCTCGAAAACTCCCTCCACTTCAACGCGGGGAAAGGCGCCGTCTTCACCCACGATGGAACCAACGAAATGGATGCATCCATCATGGACGGTGCCACCATGGATGCCGGTGCCGTCGGTGGTGTCACCATCCTCAAAAACCCAATCGTCGCGGCCCGGGCCGTCATGGAAAAATCTCCTCACGTCCTACTCACCCGCAAGGGCGCCGAGACCTTTGCCACCGAAAACGGGGTGGAAACCGTCGATCCCAGCTACTTTTTTGTACAGGATCGTTGGGAAACCCTCCAGAGCATCCTCGACGAGGAAAACAAATCGGGTAGCCGTTATACCGCCCCCGCCAATAGCAAATATGGGACGGTGGGCGCCGTGGCGCTGGATCGACAGGGCAACCTGGCGGCCGGTACCTCCACCGGTGGGATGACCAACAAACGCTGGGGCCGGATCGGCGACTCGCCCATCATCGGGGCGGGAACCTACGCCAGCAATGCCACCTGCGCGCTTTCCTGTACGGGGCACGGCGAGTACTACATCCGCTACGCCGTCGCTCACGACGTGTCGGCCCTGATGGAATACAAGGAGTTGTCGCTGTCCGAAGCTGCCGATCTTGTCATCAACGAGAAGTTGGTCAAGGTGGGTGGTGCTGGAGGAATCATCGGCGTCGACGCGCAGGGCAACGTGGCCATGCCCTTCAATACGTCGGGAATGTACCGGGGCTACCTCAAGAGCACGGGCGAGAAAGTCATCGAAATGTACAAGGAAGAAGAATAAAGCCAAAAAAATTCCGCAGTGCCCAACGGTGGGGCACTGCGGAACCAGGCTTCAGAAGAGCATCGCTGCCCTAGCGTCCCATTAGTTTGATCGTCCGCGTTACCTTGCCATCCACCTGGATTTGAGCCAAATAGATGCCCTTGGTCTCCGCCGCAAAGGCGACCTGTCCCCGATCGGCATCCAGCTCGTAGCGCGCCACTTCGCGCCCCAGAATGTTGTAAACCACCAGTTGGCCATTGTCGACACTTCCCGGTAGTTCGTAATAAACTTGGAAACCCGTTGTACTCGGATTGGGGAAAGCACGTAAGGTGCTTTGGGGCAGTACGGGATCCTGCGTGCTGGTGGGTGGATCCAGGTCGATCAGTTCAAAAAAGTCGACGCCGGCCTCGGTAAAATTGAGCGTCGAGATACTGGTGGCGGTTACGCTAACGCGCATATCATCGGTCAGCTCGATAAAATCCTTGAGGCGGAAGAGGTGGGGCTCCCAAAAGGGAAGATTGGCCCCCGAGTACAAAATGGATTTTAAGACCACGGTGGTATCCCCATTGGCGATCGAGATTTCGAGGGCATCATCAGTGGGTTGGTACGTAACGGCATTGGCGGTAAAGTACCAGGTGACGATGGCCATTTCGGGCTCGCCGTAGCGGCTCAGGTCAAAACGGGGGGAGGTGATGATGGTGGTGCCATTGGCCAGCAGGGTGGTATTGAGATCGCTGGTGTTGGCGGTTACGTAACAGGCGTTGCCCAGGTCATCATCGCCAAAGTCTTGATCGGGGAAGATGATGGGGTAACCTCCCGGCGCTACTACCTGGATGGGTTCGCCGCGCTCAAAGCGACCGCGCGTGGCTCCCCCCGATACCTGCCAGCCCAGACCCAGCGAAAAGTTATCCTGTAGGCCCGGCTCCAAGTCGAGGGTTTGGGTAACGGCGGCGTCGACCATCTGATCGGCGAAAGCCGTTTGGTAGCCCCAACGGCCGTAAATCAGTTCGTATTCTCCCTGGAAAACATTGGTAAAAGTGTAGGTGCCATCGGGATTCGAAAGGGTCTCAAAACCCTCTCCCGTTTCTTGGTTCTCCATTCGGACGACCGCTCCCTGGATGGTTTCTCCCGAGTCGGCATCCCGCACCGTACCATTGACCGTGTAGGCCTCCCGCACTTCGAGCGTCACGTCAAAGGGGGTTACCTGGCCGTTGACCAGCTCTATCTCGATGGTGGTCGGTTGGTGGGTCGGATGGCTCACCTCCGCCGTATAGGTTCCCGCGATGGGGTAGCCCGTTTTCAGGATACCCGAAAAAACGGACTCGGCGGCGACGGCCGTGTCCAAAATCCGTAGGGTCGCCCCCGCCAAACCGTTGCCGGGCAAGCTGGTGCGGACAGTACCTTCCAGATAGGCGGCTTTGATGTAGTCGGGTTCGAAAACGTAGAGCCCCGTATTGATGTCCGATACGAGGATCAGTCCCGAGGGCAGGAAGGGGTAGGCACCCCAGGCTCCGAAGAGGCCGGCATTATTGGGGGCGTAGGTGTCAAAATTGCCCACTTCGACCATATTGTCGGGGCGCGAAGCATCGACGATAATACAGCCGTCGGTGTAGTAGGAAATGATCAACCAATCGCCCAGTACGTGAACGTTGTGGGGGATGACGCCCTCATCGAGGGTGGCGTAGGGACGGTATTGGTCCAGCTCGCGGATGTTATCGAGGTTGGAAATGTCGTAAGATGTGACGGGAGCGTTGGCGATTTCTTCGGTGGTGTAAATGGTATTGCCATCGTCCGAGAGCCAGGCGTTGTGCGTAAAACGCGCGGGGGTATTGCGGGTGGCCAGGACGGCGACATTGGCTTTGTCCGATACGTCGAGGATACTCAGTATGCCGTCGTTGATGTCGGAGGAGTACAGCACGTTGTCGCGGGCGTAGGAGTCGTGGGAATAACGGGCGGGTCCTATTCCCGCCAGGGTGGGGGCCAGGGGATCGCCGTTGAGATCGAGGATGACGACGCCACCATTGTTCAGGTTGGATCCCGAAAGATAGGCAAAGCCGTTTTCGTCGATGTAGATGTTGTGACAATTGCTCAAGGTACCCAGTCCTGCGATCTGGGTAAGGGTAATCTTCACGGGGGAATCACCCGGGAGGGGGCTAAAGTCGATGATGTCCATGCCCCCACCGTCATCGTTGACGACGTAGGCGTAGGTACGCCAGGTTTTGATGTCGCGCCAGATCGAGGTCGTTCCTGGGAAGTAGGCGATTTCGGCAGGACTAGTGGGGTTTTCCAGGCTCACGATCGAGGTGCCCTCGTTGAGGCCTACGATGGCGTATTCGACGCCGGTCGGTTCGTGTCGGTAGCCCCAAATGTCACTGCTTTCTTGGGAATAAGTGTAATTGGCTAAGAGGCTCATATTGAGCTGTGCGTTCAATGTACCAATGAGAAAAAGCGAAAAGAGGAGAGTAGAAAATGATTTCATATCTTTTTTGTTGGTTAAAGGGTAGATTAGATATATTCAAATGCTGAAGTTTCGGGGACTGGTTTTTGCGGAAGTCGTTCAATGGTTTCGATGGTGGCCGCAATGGTGGCCAGAGGAGGGGCGATTAAAATGCCAATTCCGGTGGAGAGCAGGAGCACAAAAACGCTGCCGTTGCCCAGGGCCAGGCCCCGGTTTTGGCGGACGAAGCGCACGCTGTCGCGCACCCGAAAATGACGTTCGAGCGTATAGTCGATACTGCCGAATCCCGCGTAGTAGGCTTGTACCAAAAAGAGTCCGACCGCACCGAGCAGGCCGATACCGGGTAGCAAACTGAGCAGAAAAAAGGGCAGGCTGAATAGCAATTCCCAAAAGACATTGCGCAGGGCAATGCGTAGGCCCCGGATCAAATCCCCGGCGAAGCGACTCGGCGAAAAAGGAGGCGGCGGCGTCGTGTCGCCCTTCAGGTACCGCTCCACGCGTTCGGAAAGGGAACTCATAAAGGGCGAGACGACGACCAGCAGGAGGTGCTAGAACAGCATGATGCCCAGTACGAGGATCAGGACCGCGCTCAGGACCTGACTCAGGCCCTCCAAAAAGCTTCCTCCCCAGTCGGGAGTAAAAGAGAGGAACCAGTCGCCCAGTTGGGTGGAATATTCCCAGGCTAGGCCCCCGGTGCCAAAGGCCAGCAACAAACCAAGCAAAGCGGGAATCGCTAGGTAATTCCAGAGTCGGAGTTGGCCAATGAGGGACAATGCGCGAGAGTAGGCACGAAGCCCACTGATGAAATCGCTGATCATAAAAGTTGCTGCGTTTGAACCGAATCGGACTTTAGGATCAGGTCTTGATACTAAAGTCCTGCTAACAAGGTTTTCGGCGGATTTTGTATAAGTTAGTCTGTGCGCAGCGTGTTGCAAGGCTTGATCTACAAAATTTCGATTTTTGTCGACGACTGCCCCAAGTGGCTCAAGAGCTCCCGAACTTTCTCCACGCCGAGCAAATTATAGCGCGCCGCCGTCTGCCCCAATCCTACTTTGATGCTGTAGGCATGGCTGGGGAGCACCTTGAAGGTGTCCTCATCGGTATTGTCGTCGCCGATGGCCAGGATAAAATCCCAGTCGCTTTCGTTGATCCAGTGCAGGGCCGCCTTGCCCTTATTGACCCCCGCATTTTTGATTTCCACCACCTTATTGCCCTCCAGGACCTGAAGGTCCAAATTGGCAGTCAGGTAGAGTAGGGTATCTCGGAATTCGCGAATCCGCTTTTCCCCCAGCGCCTTGTCGATGTTGCGGTAATGCCAAACGATGGAGTACTCTTTTTCTTCAATAAAGGAGCCGGGCGTCCGTTCGACCATACTCTCCAGTACCGGTCGGATATCTCCCTTCCAGTTGCTGTTCAGACTGGCGTCGGTTTGCCAGCCCTGGCCGTAGTTGCTCCACACGCCGTGCTCGGCCGCCATCTCGGATTCGAGTGCCCCCAACCACTGGTTCATCGTCTGCTTGTCGCGACCGCTGATAAAGACCAGTTTGTTGCGCGCGTCGGCGCGCAGGCGGTGGAGGATATCGATCAGGGCCTCATCGGGGCGGGCTTCCTGGGGATCGGGGTGGAAGCGGACCAGCGTGCCGTCGTATTCCAGCAGGATGAGGCGTCTTTCGGCGGTTTGGTAAGCCCGAACGAGGGCCTGCGTCGTTTGGGGTTGGAGCAAATTGGTTTGTCTACTTTGTTTATTGGCTTCCATCTCAATTTGTTGATTGATAAAATTCTCGGCCCACCGCTTGACGTTGTATTTTTTGATGCTCTTTTGCATCTTCCGCAGCCGTTCGGCTTGCTCTTGGGCGGGCATCTCTAGGGCTT
>CALCCH010000296.1 GCA_937899855.1 uncultured Saprospirales bacterium
CCAGTATGATCGAAATTCCCTCCATGCTGCTCCAACCCTTTGTAGAAAATGCCATCAACCACGGTCTGGTACACCGAGAATCGGATGGCCTGCTGCGGGTAGACTTTGCCTTGGAGGAGCGAACCCTCCACTGTACCATCGAGGACAACGGCGTTGGCCGACAGCGGGCCATGGAAATCACGTCCCAGTCGATCAAAAGCTACAAATCGCGGGGCATGCAGTTGGTGGAGGAACGCCAGCGGGTGTGGAAAATCATCGGCAAGGCGGCGGTCGACATTCACATCACGGACCTACGGGACGCGGCGGGTGAGGCCCGGGGGACCCGCGTTGACATTCGCATAAAACTTGACGATTAAATGAAAAAAGCCATTCGCTCCCTCATCATCGACGATGAGAACAAGAGTCGGGAAGTCCTAAAATGGATGTTACAAGAATACTGCCCCGAGGTGGAAATTCTCGGCCTGGCGGAATCGGCGGAGGTTGCCTTTGAGCAAATTCAACGCCTCCACCCCAACCTGCTCTTCCTCGATGTGGAAATGCCCTACGGCACCGGTTTTGACCTGCTCAAACGCCTGCCCCAGATCGACTTTGAGGTCATCTTCGTCACGGGCTTTGACCACTACGCCCTCAAAGCCATCAAGTACCACGCCCTGGATTACCTCCTCAAACCCGTCGACATCGACGAGCTGATCGAAGCGGTCAAAAAGGTACAGTGGCAAATCGACAAGCGTATGGATACCGAACGGCTGGAAAAGCTCCTGTCGAACCTACAGAATCAGGATGCCGGCCAGCGACAAATCGCCATCACCCAGCAGGATGGTCGCGAATTTATCCCCGTTGCCAACATTACTCGCTGCCAGGCCGACGGGGCCTGTACCTGGTTTTATCTGGTAGACGGTCGCCGCTTGCTGTCTTCCAAAAATTTGGGGGAATACGAAAAAATCCTCCCCTCCCCCCAGGGCAATTACCAAAACTGCTTCTTCCGCAGCCACTACGGGCACCTCATCAACCTCAGTCAAATCAAACGCTTGAACCGGCGGGAGAAGTACGTCGAGTTGAAGAATGGACAGCGGGTACCCATTGCGCAGCGTCGCGCCCCGCGTTTTTCCGAAATTCTCAAGCAAATGAACCTCCTCTAAATCCCCCCCAGCGCTGCACCTATTCGGTGGAAGCATCACTTATCAGTAGAAGTTGGGCACCTATCACCTCGCGCTTTCAATTGCTGAGGGGAGGACCTATTTTTAGGCAGTCAGTATAAATCTATGAATAGTTATTTCGCCAAATCTTGCGGGGTTTGGCTTTTTTGTATCTTGAGGCTCTGATCAAGCACTACCCCGCCATGAATCCACTTATTCGCCAGTTCAACCGCCTGCAAAAACGGCCCTTTGGGTCCTGGCTATTTTCCTGGGCCATCGGTCGTCGGGCCCCCTACTTCCGAAGTATCCGCCCCCGGGTGGAAGCGCTTCGGGAGGGCTACGGCCGGGTCTGGATGAAAAACCGCCGGTCGGTTCACAACCACCTCGGTACCGTCCACGCCATCGCCAGTTGCAACCTGGCCGAAATCACGGCCGGACTGACCATCGAGGCCAGCCTCCCTCGCCACCTGCGTTGGATCCCCATCAAAATGGAAGTCGAATACCTCAAAAAGGCTACCACCGACCTGTACGCCATCTGTGAGATTGACCCGGTCGACTGGGAACAAACCCCCGTCTTACCCCTGCTGGTATCAATCAGAAATCAGGACGAAGCAGAAGTGGTCCGCGCCACGATTTCCATGAAAATTTCGGCCAAAAAAAACAAAAAAGCCTAAGCAGAGTTACATTACTGTAGTAGTGCCATATCTGAAAAATCAAATTCATAAAGCCTACGTCCTGGAAACGACCAATGAACAGGCCTACTACCGCCTGGGCCAAAACACACTTACCCTTCTCCCTTCTTTTACTGTGGTGCTTTGTCGGGATTTCCCCCTCACACGCTCAATTGCAAAAGGGCACCTATAACTTTAGTCCCTCCTGGAGCACCCAACATTTCGCCAGTGGTTCTTTTCCTCTCTCGCGTTCCATCAATGTGGGACAGGGAATCAACTACGAACGCTTCTTGTCCGATCGCTGGATGATGGGCCTCGGAGTCTCCTACCGCTACAGCGATCGCATTATCCGATTCGACGGCTTCGAAACCATTCAGCAGCAAAACCACCGGATTGGCATTTCCCACCAGCTACGCTACTATTTCCGACGGGGCAAGTGGGCCTTGTTTGTGGGACTGGATCAGCAAGTGATCTTGGAACGACTCGTTTATTCCGATGCGGATTCGGGCGGTCAAACCAGCGTCGTCAACGATGATTCCAACCAACGCTGGATTTACGGAAGCCTGGCCAATATTGGACTCAACTACCCCATTCAGGAATCCGTCTTCTGGGAAGCACGTTTGATTGGAGATCTGATCGTTGATGGAAATCGACAGGCCCCGCCAAGACTGCGTCTCGACAATCGCCTGCGCCTTTTTTTTAACCGGGCCTGGACCACTAAAACGGAGGGACTCCGCGAGCGTTATCTACGTCGGGGCAACCGCATTTTCCGGGGGAGAACCAACTTTTGGATGGCTTACGAAAATCCGCGCGAACACCAGCTGTTCCTGAGTGGTCAGTTGGAGAGCTTTGTCACCAAGCACTGGACGCTACTTATGGGGCTTGGCTTCAGCTATCAAAGTAGTCAGGAGTTTGGCTCTAACCAGGAGGTGGTTCGCCTCATTAACACCAACGGACTGCTCGGCCTCAGCACCTTCATCCCCATTGCCCCCCAGGTCTACCTACGTCCAATTGCTGCCGTGCGATTCTTTACCAACAACCGAGACGATAATCGCTTGGAAATTCCCTTCAGCCTAGAGCTCAACCTATTTACCGATCGCATCCGGTGGTACCACGGCTGGCGCTACCAGATCAATGAGTTCCAGCTTGGCGAAGGAATCGGAGGCACCGAGGATTTGAGTACCTACCTGGGGCTGGATTATTTCGTCCTACCCAAGGTGTTCCTACGGGGAAATATCCGCTATGCTATTACGCGCTCCGCAGGCTTTAATGGCAACGATTCGGATTTTTTTAGCCCCAATTCCATTAAGTGGGTTTACTCTGGTTTGGGGATCCATTTCCTGTTGTAGAGCGGGAAAAGAGAGGGCGAAGGAAAGGAGATCCCGAGCTGACTTTTGCGACAACTCGGGACCAAGGCTTTTTATTCAAACACTAATTTCTGTGTCAACACGCCGTCTTCAAATCTGATTCTGGCGATGTACATACCCGTGGCCAAGTCTCCCTTGGACAAGGTGAACTGGTTGTTTTCTACCACGCTACTGCGCAGCAATTGACCGGAGAGGTTGTACACCTCTACCACTTGCATCGGACTGCCGACCTCGGTGCTAAACAGAATATCCGTGGCACTGGGGTTCGGACGTACTTCGAGGTTGACCTGCTGAGCCGTCAGGTTTTCTTTTACACTTACTGGAGCGCAGAAGTCCGCAACGAGGTTCAGGTGGGCGTAGGCCCGGGGGGCGAAGTAACCAAAGATGGAATCGAGGTAACGATTGCCCTTTTCGGGGGAAGCATCGGTGTTGTTGATCCGCGAAATCACGTCAAAATTACAGACCGAGATTGGAATACCCATCGGGCAGTTGGGGTGCGGCTGGGTAGACCAAAAATCCGAATCCCACCAGTCCCAGGGCGAAGCCTCCGGCTCTTGAACGGTGGGATCAAAAGGATTGGGCGAGGTCGGCCGCAGGAAGGGGAACAGTCCCTCCAAACCGTCATTGTTGGCATTAGCCGCGGTGGTGAAGGCATCGTTGATGGTACCAAAACGGCTGTTCAAGCCCAGGGCATCCACCTTCTGCATGAGGGTGTAAGAACCTTGTACCTCCACGATGAGGTCACCGGTGGTGGGCACCGTCAGGATGTCTTCCATGTAGGGAGCAAAAGGATCGTCGGGTACGTGAAAACCGATGTAAGCCCCATCCGAAGCATCGATCCAGGAGGTATCACCGATGGCACCACCCATGTTGACGGCCATCTGCGACTTGTAGTCGTAGCCGGGGGTGTTGATCAAACTCAGGGTATCGCCATTGGCCGGATTGATACCGATTTGGGTACCGAAAGGATCACCGTGGACCTCACGGATGACGAAGGGCAGGCTGGTTTGGGTATCGATAAATTTGGGCAGGACGATTTCTCCGTAGGAATCAAGGGCATTGGCCGCAGTGGAGATGTAACCACCGGTACCGATCCCCCAGTATACGACGCGCTCGGGACAAATACCGTACTGGTTGGTGCCGTCGATGGCATCGGCGCGGAAAAAGCGTACGCAGGAACGCGCATCCTGAACCCCGCGGTAGGCCGCATTGATCAGGGTGTTGATCCGGACGTTGATGTCGGAAGAGACCGGGTTCCAGCCCAAGCGGTAATCCGCAACGGCGCAAACGTAGCCTAGCTTGGCCAGGCGAGTGGCGCACTCTACGACGGGCAGGTCCTCCCGGGTACCGCTAACGCCACCGTTGGCGACTTGGGGCAGAAAATTACCCGTGTGGAACAGAATGACCAGGGGACGATTCGTTTCCGTATCCCCAGTTGGCGTGTACAAGTCCAGCATGAGGGTTTCCCGCATGGGCGACCCCGTCAGGATCGAGATGTTGGTGGCGTAGGGAATATCCGTATCCACCGTGACCTCATCAAAAACGGGATCCAAATACCGCGTCATCTGAGCCGCCAGCTGTACGGATGCCAATACAGTCAGTGCCAGAGTGAGTGTAAGCATTTTTTTCATAAAGAAGTTTTTTTATTAATAAATTGTATTTGGTTTGCGTGCACTAGAATTGGCCCAAGCGTTAACCGTACGCTTGAGCAAAATTGGATTAGTTGCGCTTACCGATCTTTTACGAGTGGGCTCTTCACGTTGGGACTAGCCGCTATTTTTTCTTGAATTCGTACAAGACGGAGAGGTAAGCCAAACGACCAATCCGGGGTCCTCCGTAAGCCTGAAAAGTATCTTGATTCAGGATGTTGGAGGCACCGAGTTTAAAGGTGGTATTAATTCGTTCGACAAAGATATTAATCTGTCCGTCCAATAAGGCATAGGTTGGAACAAATCCAGTAAATTGGGGAGATCCTTCGAATTGAAAGCCCTCAATCCACTTGTAATTGATGTTGAAGCCAAAGTTTTTCAGGCTTCGAGTTTGAATATTACGTCCCGAAAGGCCCAAATTGAATTTGTGCTCCGGGGTGTTAAAAGCCGGGATGATCGGATCATCTTCGGCGGTCTTGACCAAATTATTCCAGGAATAGTTACCCGAAATTTGGAAATAATCCGCAAAGTAATAGTTCAAGCCAATGGAAAACCCTTGGGTGTTTACCGTATTGGTAGAGTTGGCCGCGTAGCGGAACACATCGATGCGCGAAGGCAGATTGACTCCATCCTGGAATTCCAAGTCCACCCCAAAGTTAAAACCGAGAAAGTTGGTGTACGAGCTAAAGTAATAACTGGCGTCAACAAAAAGACTGTTGAACAATGTAGTTCGGTAACCCGCCTCGATGGTCCTAACGCTTTCCGGTCGCACGGGAGCGATATCAAAGGAATCCAGCAAGCTCCGGTCCAGGACATCGCTAAAGTCTTCAAAGGATTCTACCGTCACCAAGTCTCGGACCCCTTCCAGGTTACCCGAGAGGGTGGCGGGCCCCACGTCGAGGAATAGGAATTGGTCGGATAAGGTGGGATTTCGGATCGCGGAGGAAAACGACACCCGGAGGTAGTTGTTGGGCTTGGGCTTCCACACCAGGGAAGCGGCTGGCGAGACGAGCCAGTCAAAATTTTCGTTCTTATCCGTCCGCAGGGTCGCACTGGCGGTCAATTTTTCATCCAAAAACCGCTTCTCAATACCGCCGTATACGCCAAACTCAAAGTTGGTGATGGGATTCCGGGTAAAGGTCGTATCCAGGCTGCCATCGGCTAGCTCGACGATACTGCGGGACAGGGTATCGTAAAATATGGTACCGTCGGAACGCGGGGTGTACAAACGGGCGCTGGCTCCCACGCGGATATTTTCGGCAAATTCGGGATTAAAGGTGTACTCACCGTTGATGTGGTAGAGGGCCGAGCGGTCAAAAAAGCGCGTCCCGTTTTCCTCGATGTTGTTCTTGGCCGAGGTGAGGCGGTCAAATTCCTGCTGAAAACGCTCGGTACCCGGTTCGAAGAAATCCACGCTGGCATTCCCCCCCGAGGAGGCCTGGTTGGCCGCCGCCTCGGCTTGGAGGTGCCAGATGGTCAGGGAATCCTGAAATTGATCAATCCAAGCCTCCGCCGCCGCTCGGTCGAACTCAACGGTGGTTCCTCCCGTACTGGGATCATAGGTGACGGTAGAGGTTGGATAACCCAATTCGTTCATCTGGGGGCGGATATTCGAACGCCAGAAGTTGACGTAATCGCGGCCCCAGGCCTCATTGCTCTTGCTGCGGCGTTGCAGCCGCAAGGCAGTCAGATAAGGATCGTAAGACTGGCCCGCATCATCCACGGTATAGTAGCTGCGGATAAAGAACTTGTCGCGTTTGCGGTATTCCAAGCGGCCTTGGAAAAAGGAGATGCCCCGGAGGCTAAAACGGTTGTCTCCTTGGTACACGGTAGTCCCGTTGCTGTAGCCCGCCGCCGCAATGATCTCGGGAGATTCCAAGCCCTCACTGGGGTCGGTCCGAAAATGCAGGGCCAGGTTGGTCTTGAGGTTGCGGGTGTTGTAATTAACAAGGACGATCTCATCGTAGCCAGTCAGATGAAACTGCCCCAAGCACGCATTCACACTATACGTAGAGAGATCAGTCTGCAAGTCCATATTGCTCTGGAACTCATCCCCATAAGTATTGACGCGGTCAAAACGGCCGGGGTTGCCAATCCCCGTATTGGTGTCAAAGACCGGATCGTAGTTGTCCGCCACCCAGTCGTCGGCCCGGAGATAGGAAATATTGAGTTTGTAGCCAAAGAATTCTTCTCCCTTTTTGTTCTTCAAGGCATCCGCCCAACGGACGGCAGTATTGAGCATGTTGCGCTCTCCCCCTTTGACACTGGCCGAAAGCCCCTTCTGGAAAAAAGGATCCTTGGTCGTCATCGCGATGACTCCGTTAAAGGCATTGGGTCCGTAGAAGGCCGAACTGGCCCCCACGATCAAATCGACCTTGAGGACATCCAAATCACTCGCGCCGAGAAAATTTCCCAGCGAGAAGTTCAAACCGGGCGCCTGGTTGTCGACTCCGTCGATCAGCTGTAGCGAACGCACCGGACTGGTACTGTTGAATCCCCGCGTGTTGATCACCTTGAAGCCCTAACTGGCCGCAGTGAGGTCCACCCCCTTCATCGCCCCGAGGCCGTCGTAAAAATTATCCGAAGCGGTCTCCTTAATCGCTAGCAAATCCATCGACTCCACCGTCAGGGGCGCCGCTTTTTGCTTTTCGGAGACGCGCTGACCCGTCACCTCCACCCCAATATCGATGGTCACTGCATCCTGAGACAACTCCACCTTGAGGTCGTCCGTCGAGTTGACCGTTATCTCCAGATCGGTGTAGCCGATGTAGGAAAAAACCAGGGTAGCCGGAAAATCGCCCTTCACCTTGATCTCAAAATTGCCGTCAAAGTCGGTCACCGTTCCGTTGGTGGTCTCCTTTTCGAAGACGCTGGCCCCAAGCAGTACTTCGCCGTTCTCCGCATCGAGTACTTCGCCCCGAATGATCCCCTGACCGAGCAGCGATTGGCTCAGACTGGCGATAATTAGGATAAGAAATAAAATTGTATACTTTCGGTATTCCATGCACTTTTATTTGTTGTGGTAAAGGGGCTAAGTAATGATATTGGGACTAAAATTACAGAAATTATTAGCTCTCACTCGTAAATAAATACAATTTTTTGCATACCTGAGGCTTCCCAACCCAACAAATTGAAAGATTTTTTGGGAATGCGTCACGGAGGCAGTGAATTGTTGCCGAGCACCAACATGGTGGCAGCACTTGGGGAGCTCCATTCGTTTTAGCGGTCCTTTTTTTCCAGAAATTTCAAAATCAAGTCCTTGGCGAAGGGCCACTGTACCACCGTATTGTCCGCATCCAGGGTCAGGATGTACTGGTCTTCATAAGAAAATTGGGCGTACGGACGTACCGGATCAATCCCTTTTCCCTTCACCAAGAGCCGACCGTCAAAACCCCGTACCAAGAAACTGCCGTCCCCCGCCGCCGAAATAAAGTAACGCCCGTCCTGACTCACCCCCACCGAATGCACCGAAGCATTTTGCTGCCCGTGCTCGTAAAGCAGGGCTCCCTCAATCGTCCAAATCCGGGTCGTCTTATCCGTACAACCCGCCACAATGCGCTCGCCCCGACGGTCAAAAACCACGTCCAGGACGTCCGCCCCCTCCACGTCAATAGCGCTATACGCTTCCCCCGTTTCGTAATTCCACAGCCGCAGCCGTCGGCCCTCGCTGACCGTCAGCAGTAGATTGGCCAAACGCTCAGATTTTTGATCCCTCCCCCCGCGTACACTGATCAGATTCCGACGACGGAGAGGCGAAAACTGGACCCGCTGTACCGGCCCCGTCGCCAAATTGCGAACGAGTTGGCCCGTGGTATCGTAGATCGGTAGCGAATCCAAGTCCTTTACCGCTGCGGCAAAGTAAGCCCCGTCCACCGAATAATCGAGCTGGTGGATATAGCCCACCTGAGTAGCGGTCGCTCGTCGCTGTCCGGTGCTGTCCCAGAGAATCAGGCGGCCATCCCGCGAGCCCGTCACCACCTGGCGACCGTCCGGTCGGAAGGCCGCTTGGCTGATACCCAACCCTTCCGAACCCACCAGCCGGTAGCCCAGCGTTCCGTCCGACCGCAGCAGCTCAACCCCCGTCGGTCGAATCACAAGCAAATCCTGATTCGTAGTGGCGGGTAGGACGCCGGTCAAGCCCTGCCCCGCTGCTCCGCTGCGTCGGGCCAGGCGACTCTCCAAGGGCCAGTAGCGCAGGGTCCGATCCGACGAACAGGTCCAGATTCCCGGATGCTGGATATCGTACACGGCCTGATTGACCGCTAGTTCGTGTCCGTTGCAAATGGCAATCAGCTTACCCCGACGCGTCCATACCTTGGCCCGATTGTCTTCCGAAGCGCTGAGGATCACCTGATCCCGATCCGCCATCCGCACTACCGTCAGTCGCGAGTCGTGGCTGCTGCCGATGGAGGCAATGACCTCCCCCAGAATCGTTCGCAATTTGATGAGCCCCGTATCGTCCCAGCTCAGGATATTTTTGGAATTGCGGGTAAATTGCAGACCGCGAATCTCGGCCTCGTGCCCGTAAAGGGTTTTGTAGCGCTCACCGTTGCTCCGCCAAACCGTAAGGTCTCTCTCGCGATCGCCAGTGGCTACCCACAGTCCATCGGGGGAAAAACTGGCGCAGAGCACCGTCCCTTCGTGGCGCAGCTCGTGCAGCGACACCCCGTTCTGCCAATCCCAAATGATGGCCAGATTATCGTAGCCCCAGGTCAGGAGTCGTTGGCCATCGCCGGAAAACTGAACGCCCAAAATCCCGGCCTGGTGCCCGCCCAGCTCCACCAAAACATCACCCTCTGCCGACCATACCTTGACCATTTTATCCATCCCCACGGTAGCGAGGTAGCGCCCGTCGTTGGTAAAACCCAGGTCATTGATCGTCTCCTGATGTTCCAAGCGGGCCAGCATTTCCCCTTCCGCGTTGAGGAGGGCCGCCGCCGTCCCATCGCCCAGTACGGCCAGGCGATCTCCCGGTGCATTGTAGAAAACTTTTTGCAGGGACCCAATGGATAAGGGAATCCGCGGGGGCGGATCGTCTTGTGCCAAACGGAGCAGGCGAATGGCTCCGTCCTGGTAAGCCAGGGCCAGGCTGCCGTCCGCTCCGAAGGCCATGTCGTTCATTTCGCTCGTCGTATCGCGAAAGACCTCGTCGTAAAAGAGGTAACGACCGGGACCAATATTTTTGTAGGCAGCATTGAGCAGGGCGCGACGCTGTGGGATGCTGTCCACCAGATCCAGCGCCCGTTCGGCCTGGTCGATGGCCTTGGTGATGTCGCCAAAGGTCTCGGATTGGAGGATGGAATTGGCGGTTAGCTGGCTGGCGGTACTCAAGCGATTTTGCGCCTCGGCCTCGACGTAGAAACGGTAGGCCATGATGGCGGCACCGGTGGCGACAAAGGCGAGTAGAAAACCCAGCACGGCCCAGAAAATGGCCACCCGTCGCTTGCGCCGTTCCTGCATGAGGAGTACCGCCTGCTGTTGGCGTTCGCGCTCCGCGGCGGCGGCGGCTTCTTCCGCCATCCGACGCTCGTAGGACCGCAAAATGGGTTCCACCAAAGTATCGTGGCTGATCTCGTAGGAGCGCCCCAAGTGGGTATCCTCCGCCCGAATCAGACGACTCCGTAGGAGTTTGGTCAGCAGCTCCGCACCGATCCCAAAATTCTTTTCCTCCACCCCGGCATTGACCCCTACCCTACGCCCGTCAACGATCAGTCCTTCCTCGATAAATACCCGGGCTTTTTGCTCCTCCGTAGCCGTCAAACGGGCCAGGGCATTTTCGTAATAGTCGTGCAGGATATTGTCGATGCCCTGCTTGCCATCGTACAGATCCGGCTGTACCAACGGAGTCTGTCCCCTTTGAGCCGCATCGATGATTTCGTTCTCGATGTGCTGACAAACCAGCTGCAACTGAAAGGATTCCACTTCCAGGTTGTGGTTGACCAGGCTATCGAGAATTTGTTGGAGGGCGAGGGCTTCGTACTCAAACTTGGGGGATAAAAAACCGGGGCCCGACAAACGGGCGGGCTCCAGGATAGCGGCCTTGGCCTGCTCGGCGAGCAGGGGCTTGAGGTGAAAGCGGTTTTGGAGGATACTGGGGATTTCATCGGTCAATTCGTCCATCAAACTCAGGCGGTCCGAACGGATGGCCATGATGATCTTAACTGGAACGGGCGAGCACCAAGCGAGCAGCTCGGGCGAACGGTCTTTGAAGGGGATGGAGCGCAGTTTTTTACGAATGGCCAGGGGCAAACGCTCGGCGACCATATCGGCCAATTCGTCGGTCAGTTCCTGCCGCACTTGGGGGCGGTGGAGAAAGAACTCCTCAAACTGGTCGAAGATGAGAATGGGGATGCGGTAATTCTCGCCCTCCGTAAAATCACAGGCCCGCAGGTATTCCCACAAGCTACTGCTTGCATCGTTTTTGTTGGTAAACTGAGCCAACTTATTGGGGTCCAGATACTTGGAAAGCTCAGATTTGACCGTATTGATGGGGTCCTGGCTCACGTCCTGGATGCGAATTCGGATCGAGCGGTACAATTCGTGGTCCAGTCGGGGGATCACCGCGGCGTTGAGGAGGGAGCTTTTACCGATACCCGATTTGGAAAAAAGGACGACCAGCGGTTTGGCCTTCACCAGGGCGTAGAGCTTACGGGTCTCCATGGCCCGACCAAAGAAAAGGTTGCGCTCGTTCAGCTCAAACGCCCGGATTCCCGGGTAGCGGCTTTTGCCCCGTGCTTCGATTTCGCTCATC
The DNA here is from genome assembly GCA_937899855.1 of uncultured Saprospirales bacterium. GTDB lineage: Bacteria > Bacteroidota > Bacteroidia > Chitinophagales > Saprospiraceae > CALLVY01. The sequence goes on from CALCCH010000296.1 coordinate 11,575, forward strand.
GGCTGATCCGCGATTTGAATTCGTTGATAATGGTTTGCCAAGCCTCATCCCGCGAGTCCCACTCCGAGGCATCGGTCACCGGCTTGCGACTGCTTGGCAGGGGAGACAAGCGACGCAGGTCGGCACTGCTCTCCCAATCGCTCGGACGCAGTAGGATGGGAAATACTTTGGCCTCTTGCCGCTCGTGCAAATCCAGAGCGAGGCGCAATTTGGTTTGGTGCAAGTGATCGTTGGCCAAAAAGTCGGGACTGAGGAGCAAGAGTACAACCTCGGATTCCCGAATTTTGTCCAAGATATCCGAATCCTCCGTCCCCACCTCAAATTTTAAGCGATACCACAGCTCTACCTCCCGGTTGTGCTCCATTTGTCGCAACCAGGTGATGAGTTCGGATTGCAGGGGTTCGTCCTTGCCGTCACTTACGATAAATACGGTCTGGGTCTCCACCCGCTCCTGGGGAGCCGCCGGCTGGATTTTCGCACTGAGCGATTCGGTAAAGGCCTCCATTTCCTGCTCCACGAAGTAGAAGCTAAAACGCTTGGCGTAAAATTCTCGGGTCTTCGGGGAAACGGGATAGTGGGGCGTCTTGGGCGAAAAAGTCGAATTCTCTTCCCGCAGGTTGAGGCTGTCCAGCAGGAGGCGAAACTGCCAATTTTCCAGGTTAAAGCCAAGAAAAAGGTAGGTTTTGCGGTGGTCGAACTGCCCCAGGATTTCGTTGGGAATCCGCGGATCATCTTTGACGACATTGCGGATAAATTCCAGTTGGTTGTTGTCGGTCAGCACCAGCGACTCGGGCTGCGCCATGGTGCCGAATAAATTGTACACCAGCGGCTGCTCCACCGTGATCATATCGCCCTCGATGACCTCGTGATGGTCGCGTTGGAAATTGTAGTAATGACTGACACAAGTCTTGCCTCTTTCGCGCAGGGCACGTTCCATATAATCGTCGGGAGTGGTATTGATGATGAGGTGCAGCGGCAATTGTGCCAGCTGGTGATAGATATCGGGAATCTCGACGGTATTTTGCTCCAGGAAGTCTTTGGAAATATCCTCCAGATCCACCCGCCGGGCTCCTTCGATACTCAAAAACTGCTGGGCGATGTAGGGCAACTCCCGCTTAGATTGCTCATCGAAGGCGATGCCGCTGTCGACGAGAAACTGGCTGAGGTGGATCGATAATTCTTCCACCAGCGAGCGCCACTGGCCATCGGCTAGCTTGCCGGGCATCCGCGGCCCCAACATCAGGATACAGCGTTCTTCCTTAAAATCCCGACTCAATCGGTTCCACTGTAGTACGTTCATGCCGTTTATTGTAATTCCAATAAATTTTCCATGGCGTAGCCCGCAAAACGCGTCAGGGGAAATTCGCGTTGGATACGCCGGTAATACGCCTTGGCGCGCTCGCAGGCCACGGGACGGGCCACGTCGCTGTAGCAGTAGGCCAAGCAGCAGTTGCGATAGCCCATGGCCACCCAATTGAGGGCATTGTCGCGGGCATTGCCCTCGGGGTATTCACGCAGCAGTTGGTCCAAAGTCGCCTCCGCCTCTGCCAACTTACCGAGGACCATCGCCTGAACGTACACCAGCTCCGCCAGCGCATCATCAGCCAGGGTACTTTGGGGATACCGCCGGAGCATTTCGCGGAGCTCCGCCTCCACCGCCGAGGGATTGCGGTCCCGCATCATGACGATTTTGAGGTACATCAGGGCCGACAAATCCTGGGTATCGCCCAGCTTTCGCAGGGACTGCTCGATAAAGCGAAAAGCCGTTTCGGAATCGCGAAAGTCGCTGCGCAAACCACTGACGACCATGGAATAACGCCGGGGATCGTCACTGGGCAAAGCCTGGATTTCGGCCAGGCGGTTGATCAGGCTTTTCAAATCGTTTTTAGCGGGATAATCCTTGGCAATCAGCAATTGGGCAACCCGTTTGGTATCGTCAAAACGCTGCTCCTGAAAGGACTTTTTGGCCAGTTGTACCAATCCCGGCACCTTGTACGACTCGTACTGGGGCTCTTCCAAAACCCGCAGGGCCTCCTCAAAACTCAGCCGCTCCACCAGATTGATGATCACCGACTCGTTGTGATACGGCGAGCGCTCCACCTCCTGGCTTTCGATGAGGGCGCGCAATTGGGATTGGCTGAGAAAAGGGGTAATGGATACTTCCAGCGCCTCGGGAAACCGAAAGTCCTCCTCATAATCCCGATTACCGAGCTGGTTTACGCGCTTGATCCAGCGGATGCAATCGTCGTAGCGGCCCAATTGGGCGTAGACCCAGGCTACCCAGTAAGCCGCATCATCGGCGTGCGGGCGTTGGGGATAATTTTCCACGTATTCGGTAAAAAAGCCGATCGCTTTTTCTCCCGCTTCCACTAAGGGCCCTTCCTCCATCTCGACATACTTCAGCAGGCGATCAAAAACGGGATATGGATAGGTATCGGCGGCATCGTAGCCCATTTCGCGCATCTCCTCGGTCCGCTCGGCCTTCCAGATGACGCGCATCTGCTCGTAGCCAGCATTGAAAAGCAGTACGTCGCGGAGGATGCTCTCCGGGTAGTACTGGAGGGCGATGCCGGGTTGTTGGCGGTAATAATAGAGGTGATCCAAAAAAGGGTCGGCGATCTTTTGATCGAGGATTTGGTCAACTGCCGTCTCCAGGGGATTGTCAAAACTGGCGTACTCGATAATGGTCTGGCTGTGGATGCCCTCCTGGAGTGTAGACATGAGGTTGCGAGGGATGACCGCCAGGGCCAGGGAAGGCAGCTTTTCCCCGTAGTCGCTCCGCAATTGCTCGACCAAGCGGATCGCTTGGTCAAAACCACTTTGGAGCGCGTACTTACGGAGGCAGATCGATAAGTCGTATTTCAGCTCGTAGTTCCATACTTGTCGCCGTTTGTCCCGTCGCAGTACTTCGATGGCCGCGCGGTCGGGCAGTTGGGCGCCGTCGTATGCGGCTACCAGATAGCCATGCAATTCATCCTGACTACTGAAATTGGTTCGGCCAAAGTACCGCGCCAACTCGGCGGTAGCCGTTTCGAGCTGTCCACTTTCGTAGGCACTCAGGGCACTGCGAAGGGAGGGATCGACTGCGGGGTGCTGGTTCCAATCTACGGGGGTTCCGACAAAACTTACGGGAGATTGGTCGACGTTGTCGAGCCGGTCACGATCATCCTGGCCTACGTTTACGGGAGGGGCCGCTTCGGTGCTGCCGTTCGCATTGGAGGGAGCGGTGTTTTCACAAGCACCCAGTAGTAGCCCCAGACCGAGGATCCAAAATTTATAGTAAAGAGGGGGTTTCATCAAAGCAGGTACTGGTTTGCGATGGTGGCGTACCCGTAAATTTAACATTATTTCCAAGGCCAACAAAAAGAGGCCAATAAATATTAGCTTTTTCAGCTATTTATACGGGTAGGTCGCAAGTCCACTATTTCCCCATCATCAAAAAGGCCTTGAGAAAGGCATCGATATTGCCGTCGAGCACGCTATCGGTTTGGCTGGTTTGGTAATTGGAGCGGTGGTCTTTGACGCGCCGATCATCCAGCACGTAGGAGCGAATCTGCGCCCCCCATTCGATTTTGGTTTTTCCCGCCTCAATCTTATCGCGCTCGGCGTGCTGCTTTTTCAGCTCCGCCTCGTACAAGCGCGATTTGAGCATCTTGATGGCCTTTTCGCGATTGAGGTGCTGGGAGCGCTCTTCCTGACATTCCACCACAATGCCCGAGGGCAAGTGGCGCAGACGCACCGCCGACTCCGTCTTGTTGACGTGCTGCCCCCCCGCCCCACTGGCCCGGAAGGTATCCCAGTCCAAATCCGCGGGGTTGACCTCAATCGCAATGGTATCGTCGATCATGGGATGCACAAATACCGAGGCAAAAGAAGTCTGCCGCTTGCCCTGCGCATTGAAGGGGCTGATGCGGACCAAGCGGTGTACCCCATTTTCTCCTTTGAGGTAGCCGTAGGTGTAGTCACCCGTAATTTCGAGAACGGCCGATTTGATGCCCGCTACGTCCCCATCCACCCGGTGCAACTCCTTGGCCTTGTGGCCCTGCTTAACCGCCCACATCAGGTACATACGCAACAGCATCTCGGACCAATCACAACTTTCGGTCCCACCGGCTCCCGCGTTGATCTCCAACAGACAACTCAGTTCGTCCTCGGGTTGGTTGAGGGTGGATCGGAACTCCAAATCTTCGACGAGCTCGACCGTAGCGCTATACTTCTGCGCCACCTCCTCTTCGCTGGCTTCGCCCTCCTTGAGGAATTCTTGTAGCACCTCCAGATCATCGAGTTCGGTGGCTACCTCTTGGTATTGCGAGACCCAATTCTCATCGGCCTTGATGGCTTTTAGAATGGTTTTGGCACGGTCCTGATCGTTCCAAAAGTTGGGATCCTGGGACAGTTGCTTGTTCTCCTCTATCTGTTGAAGTCGGCGAGGGACGTCAAAGATAGTGGTTTAGCACGTCCAACCGATCTTGCAGTTTTTTAAATTGTTCGCTAGTCATGGAAAACGCTGGTTAATCAATCAAATGGAAATGGGGAGGATGCTTAGTAGACATCCAAAATTTCGACGTAGAAGACGAGGTCCGCCTTTTCTGGAATCTTGGGCGCGCTACCGGCGACGCCGTAGGCCAGGGTATAGGGGATAAACAGGATGGCCTGCTCTCCGACCGCCATATTTTGAATGGCATCGTCCCAGCACATGATAACCCGACCCCGATCGAGTCGGAAGGTAAAGGGGAAGGCCTCCTTAAAGGAATTGTCAAAATTGGTGAGGTCCTTGAGAAAGCCGGAATAATGTACGGTGACAAAATTTCCCGACTCCGCCTTTCGGCCCGTTCCCTCGCGCAGGGTGAGTACCTCCACCCCCGCTTTGGAGGTTTTCAATTCCGAGGCGAGTGCACCCGAGCCAAAACGCTGTACGTAATCCGCCACCGAATCCCGGACGCTTTGCTCGCGGGCTTTGAGGGTGGCAATCTCCTGATCGACAATATTCTTCTCCACGATGTTGACCATCTTGATGTGGTAGATGAACTGGTCCTCATTGGTCACCCCATTGGGCAGCGAATTGACGTCAAAACTATCCAGGTCTTGGTAGACCGTCAGGCTATCGCCCACCGCCATCAGCAGGAGGGCGTCGTAATCCGGGGGAATGGGCCGGGGCAGTTGGTCCAAGCTGGGTAGGACGGAGGTGATGGGACGGTTTTGCAAAAAGGTCGAGTAGATCACCGAATCGTTTTGGTAAATCCGCTCGTGATAGCTTACCCGGTCGCCCACTACGGGACGCTGGCCTTCGTTGGCCACGTGGTGTTCGTAGGGATAGCCCGCCGCCGTGATGGGCTCGCCTTTTTCATTGTAGTTGACCTCGTAGACCTCCCCTACCACGGTGGCGGTGTTATTGGTCGATGGCGTTTGGCAAGCCGTACCCAGCAAAGCCAGTAGCGAGTAGGCTCCTAGGAGGTAGAAAAATAGGTGCTTTTGCATAAAGTCAATCTTCATTTAGGATCGCTTCCTTGTACTGGGGAAGAATTTCTTTGAGTTGGTGAATCGTACCGCGCAGCCCCTTGTAAGAAGCACCACCGGCAGCATTCTTGTGCCCGCCTCCCTTGAAGTGCTTGCGGGCGATTTCCTCGACCGACAATTCTCCTTTGGAACGGAGCGAAATTTTGACGATAGTGGGTTGTTCGGTAATGAAGGCCGCCATTTTGATGCCCTTGATCTTGAGCAGGTAATTGACGATGCCCTCCGTATCGCCCCGCTGAATGTCGAAGTATTCGTAGTCCTTGCGGGTGAGGGAAATAATGCCGGTGCGGTACTCGGGGATGATTTCCATGCGGTTCTTCAGACAGTGGCCCAGCAATCGCAAGTGTTTTTCCCGCATGCTGTTGAAGACCAAATCCTGAATCTTGGTATCGTCGATACCCAGTTCGAGTAGATCGGCTACGACCCGAAACAATCGGGGGCTGGTGCTGTACTTGAAGGAGCCCGTATCGGTAAGGATACCGGTAAAAAGACACTCTCCGATGGAGGCATCCAGGTGTTCCAGCGCTTCCAGTTGCTCCATAAAATCGTAGATCAGCTCGCTGGTCGAGCTGGCCCCCACCCGCCAGAGCATGTAGTCGGCAAAGTAGTCGGGATCGAGGTGGTGATCGATAAGGACTTTGGTGGTGTCCAGGGGAGCGATTGCTTCCCCCAGCTTGTCGATTCGGTCGAGGGAATTGAAATCGAGACAAAAAATGAGGTCCGCAGCCTGAACGGCTTCGGTGGAGCGCTGGGGATCATTGTCGTAGATCAGAATCTGGGGAGCACCGGGCAACCAAGCCACAAAATCGGGGTATTCCGAGGGGAAAACGACTTGAACCTGGTGGTCGTATTTTCGCAGAAAATGGTAGAGGGCCAGGGACGAACCGATGGCGTCCCCATCGGGATTGCGATGACTGGTAATTACGATGTTTCGAGGCTGCTGAAGAAGGTGCCGTAGCTCGTTGATATTTTCCATTTAAAATCCGAAATCAGTCTGCGAAGTTGAGAATAATTTATGAAATAAACGAATATCTGCGGCGAAGGTTTGGGTAGAAAAAAGGGAAAGCGGCAAAATAGCGGCTGGCCCTTTGAATTTCGCACGGGCTTGCTTACTTTTGCTGCGGTTTTTTTGAACATGCGTTCTATCATTTTGCACCACAATAAATAAGACCTAAACATGGCAGGTAACCGTACATTTACCATGATCAAACCGGACGCAGTAGTGGCTGGTCACATTGGAGCCATTCTCGCCAAGATCAACGAGGCTGGCTTCCGCATCGTAGCGATGAAACTGACGCATTTGTCGGCCGAGAAGGCGGGCGAATTTTACGCCGTTCACAAGGAGCGTCCCTTCTACGGCGAGCTGGTGGCCTTCATGTCTTCGGGCCCCATCGTTGCCGCCATCCTCGAAAAAGACAATGCGGTGGAGGACATTCGGACCCTCATCGGAGCGACCAACCCCGCCGAAGCCGCCCCCGGCACCATCCGGGCCCTCTACGCCAAAAGCATCGGCGAAAACGCCGTACACGGAGCCGATTCGGATGAAAACGCCCACATCGAAGGCAATTTCCACTTCGCGGGTACGGAGATGTTCTAAACACCATCCCCAAACACCCCTACACAAACATACTAGTCCAAAACAAAACTACACAACGGGGCCGCTGCAAAGCTCTCATCCGAGCGTGCGCAGCGGCCCCGTTTTATTGACGCTTGCCCCGCCCCTATACGATCTCGACCACCGTCACCCCATCCCCACCATCGGTCGCCTCCGGGTGATACACCTTCCCCAAATCCCTGTACTCCCGCAATTTTCGCTTGACCGCATCCCGCAGTACCCCCGTCCCCTTACCGTGTACAATGCGCAACTGCGTCGCATTGCTCATCAGGGCCTTGTCGACAAAATTTTCCAGTAGCTTCAGGGCCTCCTCCTTACTCAGGCCACGCAGGTCCATCTTCGATTCAAAGGTAGCCGTATCCTTGACCACGTCGGTACGCACCCCCTTGGTATTGCGGATGTCCAGGGGCTCGCTGGCTAGTTGGAGGTCGCGCAACTTGGTGGTCATCTTCATCAGCCCCATCAGTACCACCACCTTGTTCTTGTTGATCGATTCTACCTTTCCGGTAGCTCCTCCCGTACGGAGCTTGACAAAATCCCCCACCTTGATGGGCCGATTTTTAACCTTTTGCTCCACCGGCTGGTAGTAGATTTCTTCTTTGAGATCCGACACCGCATCCGTCAGTTGACGACGGTCCTGCCGGATTTTTTCCGCCACCTTCTTGGCTTTTTCCAAGTTCTTTTCCTCCCGAATCTCGCGAATTACCCGCTCCATCTCCCGATTCTCCCGGGCCGCCTGCTGCAAGTTGCGCTCCTTGAGGTCGAGCTTGAGCTTTTTGCGTTGAAAATCCAAATCGCGGTAGAGATTATCGTAGGTCTTGATCAGCTTTTGCAACTTCTTTTCGCGCTCGGCGATGTCTTCTAATTGCTCCTTCAATTCCTGCCGCTCCTTCTGCAGGTCCACCAACAACTCATCAACCGCTTTTTCATTTTTACCCGTCCGCCGCCGGGCGTACTTCAGCACCCGCTCCTGTAGGCCGCTCTTACGGGCGATTTCGAAAGCGTAGGAACTGCCCGGGCGCCCCACCTTCAACTCGTAGGTTGGCGAGAGGCTGTCCTTATCAAAGGTCATCGAGCCATTGACGATGCCCCGCGTTTTAAAGGTAAACATCTTGAGATTGGAATAGTGGGTCGTAATGAGTCCCGAGACCTTTTTAAAGTTGAGCTCCCGGAGGATCGACTCCGCGATGGCCCCCCCAATTTTGGGATCGGTACCGGAGCCAAACTCGTCGATCAACACTAGGGTCTGATCGGTCGACTTCTCCAAAAAGATGCGCATGTTGCGCAGACGTGAGCTGTAGGTACTCAGGTCGTCCTCCAGCGATTGCTGGTCGCCGATGTCGGCAAAAAAGCCCGCAAAAATGCCCATTTCCGACTGCTCATCGACCGGAATCAGCATCCCCGCTTGCAGCATGAGTTGTAGCAGGCCAACCGCCTTCATGGTAATGGATTTTCCCCCGGCGTTGGGGCCACTGAGCATCAGGATGCGGTTGTCGCCAAAGAGGGTGAGGTCAAAGGGGACGGTGACTTTTTCGATTTCCTGATTTTTGAGGAGCAAGAGGGGGTGAAAGGCCTTGCGAAAACCAATGGTCGGCCGCGCCTTGACGATGGGACGATTGGCTTTCATCCGGCTCGCCACTTTGGCCTTGGCTTGAATGAGATCGTAGCGGATGAGCAGGTCTTGATAGCCGTAAAAATGACTGGCGTAGGGCCGCAGCGTGGTGGATAAGTCCTTGAGGATGCGGTAGATCTCGCGTCTTTGCTCGACTTCCAGGTCGAACAGGTCATTATTGATTTTGATATACTCCTCTTGTGCGATGAAGTCGGTCTTTCCCGTGGTGGATTCGTCGTGGATAATGCCCCGGATCTTTCGTTTGTGTTCCGAGGGGACACTCAAAACCCGCCGCCCGTTGCGAAAACTCTCCACCGAATCACTCAACCAACCTTTTTTGCGATACTCCCCAATCAGGCGCCGAAATTGCTTGTCCAACTCTACTTCCTTGCTGCGAATGCTGCGGCTGATGCGCTGGAGCTCGGAGGAAGCATCGGGACGAATCGCCCCTTCCTCGTCGAGGACCTGGTTGATGGCCTGGAGCAAGGTAGGGTCAAAGTCCACCTCGCGGACAATGTCGTAAAGGTGGGGATACAGTTCCTTTCGCTCGGCACTGAAAAAACGGAAGATGGCCTGTATGGAGCGGAGTACCACCGCAATTTTTTGGAGGGCCTCCTCCGATAGCACGGAATCGATCACTTCGAGTAGGCGCAGGTCCTCGGCCAGGTCGTGGTACACTTGTAGGGGAAAGGAGGCGGTGCTCTCCAGGCTCTGTTTGAATTCGGCTACCTCGTCGAGCAGGCGTTCGATGGTGGGTGCCTCCTGTTGGAGGACGGTACCTTGCACTTCGGCCCGGGCGAGGGCTCCTAGGCAAGCGTTTTCTAGTAGCTGTAGGACTTTATCAAACTCTAACTTTTCGTAGATATCCTTTGGTTCCAGTTCCATGTGACGGTTCGAATTTGTCGGGGGATGTGGCACGGTCGGAAAAAGTAGAAAAAAGGAGTGCCCTCCCAATTGAATACACAGTAATTTTCCGGCTTCACCGACCCAGCGGATTGCGGAGCCCCTAGGTGATTACCAGCAAAGGAACAATTTTGTTTCGCGAAGGGTTTCCAATAGTTCCATTTTTAATTATCGCCCCCTATCTTTGCAGTGTAGAAAACTCTTGATCTTCTTCATTTTTCAACGTCTAAATCGAGTAATTGTGGCCGGTAACACCTTTGGACAAGCGTTTCGAATCACCACTTTCGGAGAATCCCACGGCCGTGCCCTGGGCGTCACCATCGACGGCTGCCCCGCCGGCCTCCCCATCGACGAGGACTTCATCCAGGCGGAGCTGGCCCGACGACGTCCCGGGCAGTCCAAAATTGTCACCCAACGCAAAGAAGCCGACCGGGTCGACATCCTCTCCGGTATCTTCGAGGGCCACAGCACGGGGACGCCCATCGCCATGGTGATTTTCAATGCCGATGCCCGTTCCAAAGATTACAGCCACATCGCTGATAAATTTCGCCCCTCCCACGCCGATTTTACCTACCAGCAGAAATACGGTCGTCGCGACTACCGCGGTGGGGGGCGCAGCTCGGCCCGCGAAACGGCGGCCCGCGTCGCCGCCGGAGCCATCGCCAAATTGCTGCTTCGCAGGGCGGGCCTTAGCATTGCCGCTTACGTCAGCCAGGTGGGGGAGCTGGCCCTAAATACCCCCCCCACCGCCCTCGACCTGAGCCAGGTGGAAGCGACGCCCGTTCGCTGTCCCGACCCCCAGATGGCCGAGCGGATGATCGAATTGATCCAGCGGGTCCGCAAAGCGGGAGATACCATCGGCGGCGTGGTCAGTGCGGTGGTCAAACATTGTCCGGTGGGCTTGGGAGATCCCGTATTCGACAAGCTACACGCCGATCTGGCCAAGGCCATGTTGAGCATCAATGCCTGCAAGGGGTTCGAATACGGCAGCGGCTTTGCGGGGGTAGCCATGCGGGGCTCCGAACACAACGATCTTTTTTACGACGCGGACGGACAAGTCAAAACCCGGAGCAATCACTCCGGTGGCATCCAGGGGGGCATCGCCAATGGCATGGACATCTACTTCCGCTGCGCCTTCAAACCGGTGGCCACCATCGTGGCCGGGCAAGAGTCGGTCAATGAGGTAGGGGAAAAGGTGGAAGTCACCGGTAAGGGACGCCACGATCCCTGCGTCGTGCCGCGGGCCGTGCCCATCGTAGAGGCCATGACGGCCCTCGTACTGGCGGACCATCTATTGCGCCAGCGCATGGTGCAAATGGCCTAAAAATCCCTACCTTTGGGCCCCAGCAAATCACTACCCGCCATGCGCCCATTTTATTTATTGCTCGTCGTCACTGTCCTCCTTTACGCCGCCTGCGGCAACAGTCAGCAAGCCCTCCGCCACAGCGCGGACACCACGGGGGGATTCAGCCCACGGGTCGCCTTTTACAACGTCGAGAACCTCTTCGATACCGTCGACGATCCCTTCCGAGCCGACGAAGCCTTTACCCCAGCGGGCCGACAAAAATGGGACGAGGACCGCTACGCCAAAAAATTGGGTCAACTCCACCGCGTCATCCGGGGCATGGACTACCCCGCTCTACTGGGCCTGTGCGAGGTGGAGAACCAAACGGTACTGGAAGCCCTAGCCGATTCTTGTCAGAACCCCGGAGGTCGCTACCAAATCGTTCACTTCGAATCGCTCGACCACCGGGGCATCGATGTGGCCCTGCTTTACGATCCCCGTGTATTTACCGTCACCGCAACCGATACCATCCGCACGGCTTTCCCGCCCGTCAATGGGGAGACCTACACCAGCCGCGACATCCTACACGTCAGTGGCCGGTACGGTGGCCAGCACTCGCTGCACCTGTTCATCAACCACTGGCCCTCCCGTCGGGGGGGCTTGGCCGCCAGCGAGCCCCGGCGGTTGCGCGTTGCCCAGCGGCTGCGGGCGGCGGTGGATCGAGTATTGCAAAACGATCCCGAGGGGCACCTCATCCTGATGGGAGATTTCAATGACGAACCCACCAACAAAAGCGTCCGAGAAACCCTGGTCGCCAGTGCGCCTACCGAGGCGATCGAACCCCAACAACTGTACAATTGTACTTTTCCCCTCGATGCCCAAGGACTGGGCACCTACAATTATCGGGGCAATTGGAACCAGCTCGACCAAATCATTGCTACGGGGAGCTGTCTGCAGCCCCAGGCCAAGCTCCAACTGGGCCCCGCCCAAAATTACCGTCAAGAATGGATGATGTTTGTTCACGAAAAGTACGGTGCCACTCCCAGTCGCACCTACGGCGGGCCCAATTATTACGGCGGTTTTAGCGACCACCTGCCCGTTTACGCGGATATTTTGCTCCGCTAAATCCCTACTGCCTCGACATGCGTTTGAGGTCCCGCTCTCGCCGCCGGGCCGCTTTGGCATCGGTGCGCTCCCGTCGGAGTTGGTCGCGTTCCTCTTTACTTTTTCGCCGAAACAGCTCCTTGATCGTATCCCCTTCCCGTCGGTAGCGAATACCAATACCCCGTTGATCGCGGGGCCCCGTCACGTTCCCCGCCGAGCCATCGTAGAGCTGGTAGGCCCGAAACTTGAGACGCCGGTCCTTGGTCAATATGTACTCCACCTCAATATCGCCCGCCAGCGAAGCCCCATTGCCAACGGCCTGACCAAAGTTGACCCCTCCCCCCGCTCGGAAGGTCAGCCGGTCGTCGAGAATCCCAATCTCCGGCCGAATGCCAAACTGGTTGCCAAGTAAAATTTGGCCCTCGTTATTGATTTCTCCATCGTAGACGTTGTACTGAATGTCCAAGCCAATCCCGGAGATAAAGTCGACGTCGGTCACGATCTCTTCGAGTAGGTCGGAGGTTAGGATCGACAGCTGGGAGGAGATCAGTTCGGTAACGGTATTGATAACGATGTTGTCGGTGGTACTGCTCAGGGCGTTGAGGTCGGTGGGGAGAAATCCCCCGAGTACGAAGAGACCAAATACCTGACGGTTGAGCTCGTTTTGGTTCTGACTGATCGCGCGCAATTTGCTCTCCGTGTAGCTTTGCAGGTCTCCCGTCAACTCGGGAAATTGAATGTCAAAACCAATCACGGGCTGGAGGAGCGGACCGGTCAGGTTCATCACCAAGTCGACCTTGGTCGATTGGCGGGCGGCGGCTTTGAGGGCATCGTTGTCGGAGATGTACTCCGCGATAAAATTGTAGACCGCCGTATTGAGCCCCTGGTACTCCGCATCCAGATTCAGTTCGGCATTGTAAGGATCGCCCGACCAATTGATGGTTCCCCCTTCCCGAACGGTAAAGGGCTTGTTGAGAAAGTTGTAGGTAAACAAATACTTGCCCTCGGTAATCGTATAATTCCCAAGCATCTCGATATTGCCCGAGCGATCAAAATCAAAATCGATATTCCCCACGCCCTGCCCCTGCATCACGTCGCCCGCCTTCTCGTCAAAGATCAGCGAAACCTCCGAGTCCTCGGTGATGGCCAGGTTCATATCAACCGTCACTCCCAGGAGTTCGCTGGGACGGGTGGGGCCATTGTCCACGCCCTCGCTCTTATCCACAAACTTGATAAAGTTGACCGCCTCCGCTTCCTGGGCCGAGGAAATGGGAATGCTGAGGTAACTGCCGGGCAAGGTGGTGGCGTCGATGTCGATGTCCGTTTTCTTGAAGGAGCCCGAGAAGTATACTTCCCCCTTTACGATGCCCCGACCGTAATAAATCGCATTGTTTTCCTTGGTCGTATTGAGGACCAGAAATTCGTCCGAACGCATCTTGACGTCTAGCCCCAAGTTTTTGAGCCGGTCGTGGGTGATTCCACCAAACAGCTCGGCGGTGTTGCCCAGCGAATCGGTCACCACGCTGCCCGTCACGTCGAATAGGAAATTGGTCAGTCGCGCCCGTTGATCGTGTACGTAGTAGCGCGTATTGAGGTAGTCCACCGTGAGGGCGCCGTCGTATACCCGGAGGTCCCCACTGATGTTGGGGCGTTTGAAGGTGCCAAAGAGTTTGACGTCCGCATTGAAGTAGCCCAGGGTGTTGGACAAGCCGTTGATGATGAAATACTCGGCGATGTGGAGTGGATAGTTGCTGCTGCCAAAATTGAAGTCAAATTGATCCGTTTTTCGCCGGCGGTTCATGGCCTTGCCCTTGGGCGGATAATAGAAACCCTCGCCCGTAAGCTGTTGAGAACCGTTGGTGATGCTCAGGTAGGCCTGCACCCGCGACTTGAGGTTGTTGGCGTGGGCATCCAGACGGAGGGCGCCCCAGTCATCACCGTTGACCTCAAAAGTATCGGCCTGTACGACCAGGTCCAAACCTTCCTGTCGGTAAAAGTCGACCGCGCTGATTTCCAGATCGAAGGGGCCGCGAAAATCCAGTCGATCGTAGTCCCAGTATTCGTCGATGATGGAAAAGTCAAAATTGGTCACCAGCGCTCGGAGTCCGCGATCCCCCAGGCTTTCCAGCTCAATGGATTGCCGGCCATTGGAGAGGGTAAAGTTGCGGGTAGCTACGTAGCCCTTGCCAAAGCGCAAGTAGTTGTCGACCGCAATGTCCCAACGGTCCTTGAAGATAATCAGATCGGAAGGGGAAAAGACCACTTGGTAGTATTTGTCGACCAGGGAAAGTTCGCCCGCCAGGTGCAAATTATCCAGTACCGTCGTCCAATTAATGGCCACGATGTCGAAATCAAAGGTATCGCGGTGGAGCTCTCCCCGAAGGGTCACGGGCTCAAAGTTTCGCTTACCGAATTTGGTGTGGTAGACCTCCAGATTGAGATCGTTGGCGCCCCCCTCCCCTTCTACTTGTAGCACAATGTCGTGGAGGGTCAGGTTGTTGTAGATGATCTCGGGAATGCTCAGGTCAATTTTGAGCTTGTCGTTGCTGGTATTAAAATAACCACTGGCGCTGATCCCGCGGAGGGTGTCCAGACCGGGATCGATTAGGGTAGTCAAATTTTTGGTATCGGGTATACTGAGCTGGTATTCAAACTGGTGCTCGGCCAGCAGGGGTTTGGGCGTTTGTAGCTCCAGACGCTCGAAGACCTGGGGAAAGTTATCCCGCAGGTAATGGAGCAAGATCGCGGGCAGCTTTTCGATGTTGAAGTAGCCTTGTAAGTGGCCGTTGAGGATGTCGGATTGGACGCGGAACAGCCGCAGTTGTGCGGGCAGGAGCTGGGAGGTGACGCGGATGGAATCAAGGGAAAACTCCCGTTCCCCATCGCGCACCACCCTGATGTTGCGACCACTGGCGACCCCCTGAATGTTGGCCAGGCGGATATCGCGCAGGTCGAGGTCGATCTCTCCGGAGGCCCGAATGTCCTGTTCAGACAATTTGAGGGCCTGCAGATCGAGGTGGTTGACCTTGGCCTTGAATTTGAACTCGGGGACGGTGCTAAAATTGCGAATGCTCCCACTGAAGTTGAAGTCAATATTATCGTCCTTGACGATCAAATCACCGTCAAAAAACTCTTTGTTGAGCCGTCCGTCGAGGATCACGTTTTCGTAGGAATACCCCCGAAAGCTAAAGCGGTCGATGACCGATTCGAGCTTGGCGTCGACCGTTTCTAGGGTGAGGCCCACCCCATCCTTGACCTCCGACTTAAAGGTCACCATTCCCAAATCCGGATTGCCCGACCAAACGCCCAGGTCAAAATTCTCCAAAGACAGCCCCCCGGCGTAGCGGGCACCGGTTTTGCCATTGCGCAGGTCCATCCGCATGTCCATTCGCGCCTGCCCCAGGTCACTCAGCAATTCGCCATAGGCCACAAAATCGACAAAAAAGCCGTCAAAGCGGCCGCTAAAATTGAGCTGCCCCAGCTTGTCAAAATTGGCGGGGGGATTAAAGCGGGGGACCAAAAGCCGAAGGGTTTGGACGTCCGTAATCAGCCGATCAATGCGGAGGTTCATCGCCTCCTCGTTGCGTACGTTGAGGTTGCGCGAGTCAAAGTTTCCCTTGAAATAGGTATTCTTCCCCAAGCGCAGCTGCACATCCCGCCCCCGCAAATTACTTACCTTGCCCATGAGCAAACCATCAATCTCCACCAACTCCTCGCGATTCTGCACAAAAAAGTCATTGCGCTCCAGGGCCGGCGCAAAAACCATGATGTCTTTGAGCGCGACCCGCGCCTGATTGAAGCGGCCCGTCATGATGACCTTATTGGGAAAGTCGTTGTAGTCGTTATACTCCCGATACTTAAACACCAGGGTATCGCCCAGCTCGCTATAGGGCGTGATGAGTCGCATGTCGTTGAGGATCGTACGACGATTGGAAATGATGGCCTCCTTGGCCTTGAGATCGTCCAGCACAAAACCACTGGTTTCGTAGAGGGAAAGGTGTTCCAACTCGGTAGTAAAAACGTCATCGTAAAAGACAAAGTCCACCAGATCGATTTGAATGGCCTCCGTCTTGATGCGGGTAAAATCCATGACCTCGGGACGGGTCAAGCGCTCGGGAGCCTGCCGGTAATTGTTGAAGTCAAAGGCACCATCCCGAAGGTGAAAAGCCCCCATCTCGACGCGGAGCAGTTTTTGGCTGCTGTCGACCGCGGGGGTTGCGGGGGTAGTCAGGACCGGCCCCGGGTCGCTGGTGTTGATGACTTGGGGGGCCCAGTGGGGCGGAAAAAGGTCGTGGACGACCTTGGGAAAATCGAAATGAGCCGCTTCGATGCGGAAGAAGTTCTCGGCCAGATTGATCTCTTCCACAGCGATTTCTCCGGTGGGAATCCGTACGGAGAGAAGGTTGCCCTTCATTCGGTCGTCTTTGTAAAAGAGGACGTTTTGCAGGTAGATGCCGTCCAGTTCGAGGAAGAGCGGTTGGGCCGGCGGTTGATTTTGTTGGGTGGTATCCTGATTCTGCCAGTAGGCCAGCAAAAACTCCAAGTTGTTTTTGCGTTCCCCCTCCTTGCGCTTGATGTTGATTTGGGCATCGCTGAGGTAAATGTTGTCCACATCTACGCGGCGCTGGAGCAGCGAAATCAAGTCGATGCTCATTTCTACCCGCAGCTCCTTACTGTACAGCAAGGTATCGCCAATTTGATCTTCGATGTAGAATTCTTCGAGCACCAGCTGGTCAAAAAAATCGAAGTCAACCCGATCCAAGGCTACCTGGGTACGAAGTTCGGCGCTGAGGTAGGTCGTGATGCGATGAACCAGATAGTTTTGGAAACGTTCGTTTTGGAGCAAAAACCACAGAGCCGAAAACAAAACGCCGATGACCAGCAGGAACCGACCCAGCAAACGCCACCAGCGGTAGCTGCGGCGACGGCGGTCGAGCCTCCTGAAAAAATCGTCAAACTGTGGCGAATATTTACTCATTTCCAATTGTTCAAATCATCGCATTGGCCACGTCTATACCCATTGCTCACTGCTCTATTCCTTAAACTCGGAAGTTAACCATTTTCTAACGTTGACACTTTGATTTAACGAATAATTAAGGGCTTAATGTTCGCGCAAAAAACGGCAAACGCGTTGCTCCGACCAATAATGCCGGGAAGCGTCAAAATGAACAAAGCCCACGTGTCCGCCCCATTTGGGTACCTCCAGGTGGACAAAGGTGCTCCGCCGGGCAATTTCCCGAGGATAACAAGCCGCGCTCAAAAAGGTGTCGTCCGCAGCATTGAGGATCAAAGTAGGGATACGAATATCCGCCAAAAAAGGTTTGCTACTGGATTGGGTCCAGTAATCAACGGCGTTTTTAAAACCGTGTAGGGGGGCCGTCGCGACGTCGTCAAATTCCTTAAAATCTCGGGCGGACAAGACGGCATCGAGGTCGATGTGCTCCGGTAGGAGCGCGCGCTTTTCCAGGGTCGAGGCCTTAAGGGAACGCAAAAAGCGGAGCAAATAGGGGTAGTTGTACCAACGCGACAGTTCGTGCGAGCAGCTTTCCAAGTCAACCGGTACCGAAATGGCCACCCCCGCCACAATCTCGGAGGCCAAGCCACTACCCTCCTCCCCCAAGTACTTGAGCGTTACGTGTGCCCCCAGGCGACAGCCCCCCAGCGCAATACGCGAGTAGCTGCCCGCAGCAAAAAGTATGCGCAGCCCCCAACGCACGTCTTCGGTTTCTCCGCTGTGGTAGGCGCGCGCCAAACGGTTGATCTCGCCACTACAGCCCCTAAAATTTAATCCCAGGCCATCCCAGCCCGCCTCGTTCATCACCCGGACAATCCCCCGGCTATAGGGACGATCCGCGCTACCCTCCAACCCGTGTAAGACGAGCACCAGCTGACGCCCTCCTACCCGCGACCAATCCAAATCCAGGAAGTCCCCATCGGGCGTTTCCCAGCGTTCGCGTTGGTAGGCCACCTCGGGTAGGGGCCGGATCAAGCCCGCGTAAATGGTCTGGATGTGGGGGTTCCGCAACCACAGCGGGGGATGAAAATCCGAATTTTCGAGCAGGGGCATAGGGGTTCATTTCGCCAAAAGAATGGCGCAAAGATAGGAAGTATCCCCCACAAATCAGTAGCCCAATCCCCGACGCAAATCCCGACAGGAATAGGTCCGCTCGACCAATTCTCGTCGCCACGTACGCACCTCGATGAGGTCCACTCCGGCCCGGTTGGGTCGCTCCAAACACTCACAGTAGCGACGAGCCACCGCGCGCAAACCAGCGGGACTGTTGTAAGCAGCGACCCCGAGCTCATCCATGGCCCAAGCCCCAATCGGGAGGTAACGCTGGGTAAGCCCCAGGCTGTCGATGTACAGCAGGTGGGTTTTGGGCATCGTACGAGGAGAAAAACAGGCCGTATCACTAGGTGCAAAGTAGAGCAGGGCTTCGGGATGGTCGCCGGCGTAGAGCTTAAAGGAGAGTGGATCATCCCAGTAATCGAGGCGATTGGCACCGGGGAGTAGGCCCCACAGGAGGAGTAGCAAGAGCAGGGGGGGATGGCGGAGGAGGGTCCGGGGGAGTTTAAAGTCGGGCGGGTGGTAATACCACCCGTACAGCAGTAGGATCATCAGTACGTTCCAAGGCCAGACCACGGGGTTCCAGTCGTGACCAGTGGGGCCCAGGAGGAGGAGTAAGGTCAGGTGCAGGGCAATCCCCAGTAGCGCCGCCGCTCGTCGGCTCCGACGGAAGTAAAGCCCCAAGCCAATCAGCAACTCCACCGCCACGCTGGCCACCACGAGACCGGATTGCCCCCGCCACTGCGCGGTCCAATCGTAGGCACTCAGGAGCCAATCAAAGGAGATGGAAGCGTAGTGGGGATTGATTTTGTGCAATCCGCCCCACCAGTAAATGAGGGGAAATACCCACCGAACCGCGGCCAGGCCACGGTCTGGTTTTTGGGGAGCGTACCAGCCGAGCAAGACCAGGAGCCCGCTGAGGTGATAGGTCCAAACCTGTAGGCGGGTCAGGTCACTGAGGAGGAGGAGTAAAAAAGAAACGGCCAGGCCCAGGAAGAGCTCCCGTCGCCGGGGCCAGCGCAGCAGCCCCAGCAAGGCAAGGAGCAGACCGATCAGGGCCAGGGAGGAAAGAGCGCTGGGAAGATCAAGCGTGGGGAGGAGCGGATAGCTGCGGGGGCCCCACCACAGGGGCCAGGTGAGCGAAATCTGCACCAACAAACAGAGGGCGATGACGCGAGTGCCCCAGGCAAGCGCTTTGGCGGACGGCAAGTCCCTAGGGAGTCATCGTCTCGAAGGAGACCACCTTTACCGGCTGTCCCCACATAAACACAGACATTTCATCAACGGGGACCACCTCTACCTTTACGGCGTAGCCTTCGTACTTCAATTGATTGGGCATATTGACCGGGCGATATGCTTGGCCATCCTCACCGATAATGCCCCAAAATCCGGGTCCGAGGTGTTGGTAAGCAACTTTTCCTTTTACAACTTTCATAGATCTGAGTGGAAGCTTGGTACACCCTAAAGATAGGGGATTCCATGAGTAATGAAAACGCTCGGACCCCAGCTACATAGATAAAAGCGAAGGCTTGATCGAAATTTTAGGCCTTGCCTACTTCCTGACCAGACTCTGGATGGTCGTATTGAGATTTTGGATCAGGTCTCCCTGCTGGCTGACGACGTTTTGTAATTGCCGCAATTCTTCGTGCAGGCTGTTTTGTAGGTTTTGGGGGGAAGGCAGAAAGGGGCTGATTTTGGCACGGACGTACCAAATCTCGCGAATGTCTCCCACGTTGACGTTGTAGGGCTCGTAGAACGAGTTGTCCGAGTGGAGTTCCACCTGTTTGCGTTCCTTGAGGCGGTTGATCACGCGTTTGACCACCACATCCCCCCGCGTCACGACCACGTAGACGTAATTGTCCTTGAGGGAAGTTTCCCACAGGGTGGGTTCGATAAAGCTACAGACCACCTTGTCCCCCTCAAAAAGGGTGGGTTCCATGCTGTCGCCCGCCACGTCGAAGGAGCGGTGCGTCCCTACCTTGTATTTGTAATCGGGCAGGGTAAAGGTCGGCAAATCCTGGATAAAGGTGGGATTGGGCATTTCTCCGGCGTAACCCGCCTGAGCGGGCACGGGCACGTGTACGATGCGCTCATCGTCGTGGGTATTGGTAACGATCGTGAGTACGCGGAAGCTTTGGTGATCCTCCTCGGTCATAAACATGGGTCCCTCTCCGGTGTAAATGTATAACGGATTGATCTTATAGATGGCCACCGCCTTGCGCAACAACTCGATCGTCACATCGCGGCGTCCCTTTAGTATTTCGGAGAGACTTTGGGGCAAATAATCCAGCGACAGGGCAAATTGTCGGCTCGATCGAACGCGATTTTCTTCCCGGAGCTTGTTGTGACATTTGATGAATCGTTGGGTGACGATGTTGGCAGCGCCCATGTGCAATAGTTTTAGGCACAGGTCAGCGGGGCCCTTCGATTGTCCTTACCCCTACAACCTGTTATTTGGAAAACAATAGGAGCAATATAGGGCAAATATTCCTAAAATGCGTAATTTTTTGCTAAAAATATCCAAAAAAGTGACATTTTTT
>CALCCH010000297.1 GCA_937899855.1 uncultured Saprospirales bacterium
GCCACGTAGGTGATGATCCGGCCCTCGGTATCGAGCAGGTACACCTCCACACTGGGGTTGACCACCATCATGGAGTGCATGATGTCTTGAATGGCGCTGGTGTCGACCTGGCCATCGACCAGGGGTTTGACCTCCTGTACGGTACTTTCGGCAATGCCGCCGTAGAGGCGTTGGTTGACCTCTTGGAAGTACTGTTGGGCCATAAAACTACTGATGAGGATGTAGATCAGCCCCAGGACGCCAAGGATGGAGAAGAGGGTTGCCGAAATTTTCCAGTAGAGTCGATTCTTCATAGGTTATACCGTTTCCAGATCTTCGTTAAAGCGATAGCCCACGCCCCAGGTGGTCAGGATGTACTGCGGGTGGTGGATATCGGGTTCAATTTTGCTGCGCAGGCGGTTGATGTGGGAGTTGACGGTGTGTTCGTAGCCGTCGAAGTCGTAGCCCCAGACGAGGTTGAGGATGCGGGTGCGGTCGTAGCTTTTGCCGGGGTGGGAGGCCAGGAGGCTCAACAGCTCAAACTCCTTGGGGGAGAGGTCGACCCGCTGGTTTTTGATGCTGACCTTGCGTTTTTCCAGATCGATTTGCAAGTCGCCAAAGCGCATCAGGCTCGCCGGGATGGCTTCCTTGGCGGGCCGCATCAGCTCCATCCGCCGGAAGATGGCCTTGACCCGGGCGATGAACTCGCGAATGCTAAAGGGTTTGGTCAAATAATCATCGGCGCCCATTTCCAAGCCCAGTACCTTGTCGATTTCTTCGGATTTGGCGGTGAGCATCAGGATGGGGGTCTGTTGGGCCTTGGCCCGCAGTTGTCGACAAATCTCCATTCCATCCTTCCCCGGCAACATCACGTCCAAAATAATCAGCTGCTGATCGCCCGCCAGGGCCTTGCGCAAACCCTGCTCGCCGTCGTAGGCCCAGTCGAGTTCGCAGTGCAAGTCGGTCAAATGAATTTTGAGCAGTTCAACGATGTCCTTGTCGTCTTCAATGATGAGGACCTTCTTTTTCATAGGTAATGGGAATTTATAAACGTCTACAAAGGTAGTGGCTAGCTATCACAAAAGTATCACAGAAAGATACTGCTTGTTTCACACCTTTTTAAATCCGTAGTCGCAGGGGACCTCATTTTAGGGCCCAGGAATCGCCAGCTGGTCTGCGGACGGCGGCAAAATGTGAGGTACGGATTTCATCCGCTTCGCAGAAAATGGGGCTAGATTCCTTCCTCGGAACGGTCGGAAACGCCGGTTATTTAAGTATTTTTACGGGTTAACTTATGGATGGAAATCTTTATATTCAGGTCTTATTTTAACCAAAAAACAAGTACACACACATGAAGACCTTACCCCTGAAATTCCTATTTTTCCTCCTGATCTCCACCGCTCTGAACGCCCAAGAATTCGTCAACCCCATCCAAATTCCACCGCTCATCCAGGACGATGCCTACCAGCTCAACGTAATCGAAACCCAACACAATTTCAATCCAATGGGCACGGGCCCCCTCAATACGATGGTTCCCACTTTCGCCTTTGAAGATGCCAAAAACCCCGGTACGACCAGTATCCTGGGCCCCACCCTCACCTGGGGCTTCCAACGCCAGCTGACCCCCACCGTCACCAACATGCTGAACGAAGTCACCACCTGTCACTGGCACGGGGCGCACGTGCCCCAATTTGCCGATGGCGGTCCCCACCAACGCATCATGCCCGGCGATACCTGGCGACCCGCCTTTGAGGTAAAGGACAAATCCGCCACCATGTGGTACCACCCTCACGCCATGGGCCTCACCTACGAGCACGTCCAAATGGGCTTGTCCGGGATGATTATCGTCGAGGACCCCGTGAACGATCCCATCCTCAGCTTTTTACACGACGTGCTGCCCACGGACTATGGGGTGGATGACTTTCCACTCATTTTTCAAACCAAAAAGTTCAACGTCGACGACAGCACGGGCCAGGTGACCATCCAGGCCGAACAAGGTTTTAAAAAGGATTACGAATATATGGTCAATGGCATCATCGACCCCGTGCTGGAGCTGCCCAATGGGATGATACGACTGCGCCTCCTCAATGGCGATGGCAAATTTTCCTTTAACCTGGCCTTTACCGACGACGCGGGGGATCCCACTCCCGCCCATATGATCGCCACCGATGCGGGCTACATGACGCGGACCCACCAACTTCCTGAGATCCTGATGGCCCCGGGGGAGCGAACGGAATGGTTGCTGGACTTACGTGGAGTTAGCGTGGGTACGGTTCTGTACATTCGGAACAACGTATCAGGGATACCGGACGGGATCATCGGCAATAGCGCTACGACGCAGGGCTACGCCGTAGACCGCAACTTGCTCAAGCTCGTCGTAGTGGATCGGCCGCTTCCCCCCAGCGCCATCATCGCCTTTCCCCTTAACGTATTACCCTCCGAGCAACCCCCGATCAGCCAGGTCTCCCGCGAACGCCTCAAGAC
>CALCCH010000298.1 GCA_937899855.1 uncultured Saprospirales bacterium
GTTTCCATTATCCCATAAGCCAAATTCTAGGTAGCCCCTAGCTAAATTGAGCAAATAACGGCATGAATTTCAATAACTTAACCATCAAAGCACAGGAGTCCCTCCAGCGGGCTCAGCAAATTGCGGCCCAACGGCAACAGCAGGCCATCGACGTGGCCCACTTGCTCCAGGGCATGCTCGACGTGGACGACAATACGCTCAGTTTCCTCTTTAAAAAGCTCGGCGTCAATTTCGAGATCGTCAAACGCACCCTCGATAGCATCCTGGATTCCTACCCCAAGGTCAGCGGTGCGGGCCAGCACCGCTCGCGGGAGGCCGCCGAAGTGCTCACCCAGGCCAATACCCTGCTCCAAACCTTCAACGACGAATACGTGACCCTCGAACACCTCCTGCTCGGCATCATCAGGGGCAAGAGCAGCGTCAGTCAAATGCTCAAGGACAGTGGCGTCGATGAAAAAGGGCTGAGCGCCGCCATTCGGGAATTGCGCAAGGGCAACCGCGCCACCTCCTCCAGTGCCGAAAACAGCTACAACGCCCTCGGCAAATACGCCATCAACCTCAACGAGCGGGCCCGCAACGGCAAGCTGGACCCCGTGATCGGTCGCGACGACGAGATCCGCCGGGTCCTCCACATCCTCGCCCGCCGAACCAAAAACAATCCCATCCTGATCGGACAACCCGGGGTGGGCAAAACGGCCATCATCGAAGGCCTGGCCCACCGCATCATCAACGGCGACATTCCCGAAGACCTGCGCGACAAGGAGGTCTTTGCCCTCGACATGGGGGCCCTCATCGCCGGTGCCAAGTACCAGGGGGAGTTTGAAGAACGGCTAAAAGCAGTCGTCAGTGAGGTAGTCGCTGCCGAAGGACAAATTCTTCTCTTCATCGACGTGATCCATACGCTGGTGGGTGCCGGCAAAAACCAGGGGGCCATGGACGCCGCCAACATCCTCAAACCCGCTCTGGCCCGGGGCGACCTGCGCGCCATCGGGGCCACCACGCTCGATGAATACCAAAAATACTTCGAATCGGACAAGGCCCTGGAGCGGCGTTTCCAAACCGTGCTGGTCGACGAGCCCAGCGAAGAGGATGCCATCTCCATCCTCCGGGGCCTCAAGGACCGCTACGAAGGCCACCACAAGATCAACATCAAGGACGAAGCCATCGTGGCCGCCGTCCAACTGTCGACCCGCTACATCAACGACCGCTTCCTCCCCGACAAGGCCATCGACCTGATCGACGAGGCGGCGGCGCGCTTGCGGATGGAGATGAATTCGATGCCCGAGGAATTGGACGAACTGGAGCGTAAAATCCGCCAATTGGAGATCGAGCGGGAGGCCATCAAACGCGAAAAAGACGAAGAAAAGCTGCAACAGATCGGAGCGGACCTGGCCAACCTGGAAGTGGAGCGCAATTCGCTCCGGGCCCAGTGGGAAGGCGAGCGCGAGGTCGTGCTGGGAGTACAGCAGGCCAAACAGGAACTCGCAGCCCTAACGCTGGCCGCCGCCCGGGCCGAACGCGAAGGCAACTTTAGCGAGGCGGCCGAAATCCGCTACGGCAAGGCCCCCGAAGTCCAAAAACGGCTGGACGAACTGGGCCAGACCCTGAGTGCCATGCAGGAGGAGGGCAACTTGCTGGTCAAAGAAGAGGTGGATGCCGAGGACATTGCCCAGATCGTGGCCAAGTGGACGGGCGTCCCCGTGACGCGGATGCTGCAGAGCGAGCGCGAAAAGCTGCTTCACCTCGAAACGGAATTGCACCAGCGGATCGTGGGACAGGATGCGGCCATCGAGGCGGTAGCCGACGCCATCCGGCGCAGTCGCACCGGCCTGGGGGACGAAAGACGACCGGTGGGTTCTTTCCTATTTCTCGGAACGACGGGGGTGGGCAAGACCGAATTGGCCAAGGCGCTGGCGGAGTATTTGTTTAACGACGAAAACCTGATGACGCGCATCGACATGAGCGAATACCAGGAGCAGCATACCGTCTCGCGTTTGGTCGGCGCGCCTCCGGGCTACGTGGGCTACGACGAGGGCGGGCAATTGACCGAGGCCGTCCGGCGCAAGCCCTATTCGGTCATCCTCCTCGACGAGATCGAAAAGGCCCACCCCGACGTCTTCAACATTCTGCTCCAGGTGCTCGACGATGGTCGACTGACCGACAACAAGGGGCGGGTGGCAAGCTTTAAAAACGCTATCGTCATCATGACCTCCAATATTGGTTCGGACATCATCCAGTCGAATTTTGAGGACTTTAGCGAGCATAAGCGGGCGGAGATTGTGGCCCGGACGGAGACCCTGCTCTTCGAACGCCTCAAGGCGACGGTCCGGCCGGAATTCCTCAACCGGATCGACGAGATCGTGATGTTTGAGCCCCTATCCGCCAAGCACGTCCGCGCCATCGTGGAGATTCAGCTGCGGGGGGTTCGCGCGGTGCTGGCCAAGCAGGAAATCGATCTGGACGTCACCGAGCAGGCCATGGACGTACTGGCCGAACAGGGCTTTGACCCCCAATTTGGGGCCCGTCCGATCAAACGGATCATCCAAAAGAAAGTGCTCAACGAAATGTCGAAACAGATTTTGTTGCGCAAGGTGCAGCCCAAGAGTCGGGTCATCCTCGACGCTTTTGACGATAAACTGGTCTTCCGCGCCCCGTTGAAAAAAGAAGAAGCGGTCGTCTCTTAGACCGCGAAACACCCGAATTTTTCAACAGCTCCGACGCCCGTCGGGGCTTTTTTGGTGGGGGGCGGCCGGTCGGGAAGGTGCGCCACAAGTTTGGGGAAAGATTATGTCATTTAGTTTTGCGAAGTCCTTATTTTGCAGTCGGATCAAAGCACTCGACCATGTCCCATTTCCAAGTTCGCCAAATCACTACCTATCCCCTCAAATCGACCCGGGGACAGGATCATTCCGCCGTGGTGCTCGGTCGCCGGGGCTTGGGCTACGATCGGCACTGGGCCCTGATTGATGCGGCGGGGACGGTTTTGTCGGGGCGCAAGCTTCCCCAACTGCTGGATCTGGACGCCCGAGTGGCGAACGGCCGTTTGTGGGTGGTGGGGCCGACGATGGCCAGTTCCTTTGAGGGGTCCATCGACCGCTACGAGGAGTCGGTTTTGGAGGTGCGCTTTTTTGGTCGCGACTGGCCCGCGCGCGGGGTATCGAGCGCTGCCGATACTTGGTTTTCCGAGGCTTTGGGCGTGGACTGCCGGTTGATTTACCTACCGCCCGACATCACCCGCACCATCCCCGAACGCCACGGGGGGCGGGCCGGCGACGAGGTCGCTTTTCCCGACAAGGCCCCCCTCCTACTGATCACGGAACCTTCCCTAGCCGATCTGAACGCCCGACTTGCCGAACCCATCGGTGCCGATCGCTTTCGCGCCAATCTACTCCTGGCGGGCCCCATCCCGCCTTACGCCGAGGACCGGTGGCAATACCTACGCATTGGAGACTGTGAGTTTGACGTGATGGGGACTTGTAAGCGTTGCGTCTTTACCGCCATCGACCCCCGCACCAAGGAAAAGCATCCGCGCAACGAGCCCCTTCCTACCCTGGCCAGCTACCGCCGCGAGGGGGGCAGCATTCCGTTTGGGATTTACCTAACGCCCCGGAAGTTGGGAACGCTGCGAGTGGATGACGTGGTGGAGGTGTTGCGCTGAGGGGGCTGGGCCATTCGTTACCACGGTAGGATTTGAGCGGTCAGAGAATGACGGCGTAAGCTATTATCGCCCCGATTGCTTATGACTGAACTGATCAGTTACTTATCCCGATAAATCGCTCGGGTGCCCCTTTTACTTGCTCCGTTTTCAGGTAAAAACACTTGCCTTCTTTCCCGACGAGCAATCCCGCATAGCCATTGGATTGACACTCTTCGATGGCTTCCTTGAAGGGCAGCAACTGGCGATAGCTATCCCTATAGGAAATTACGTAGCACAAGTCCGAATCTTCCCTATGCAACCGTTCTTTTAGGAACAGAAAAGTATCTCGGTCCGATTTCACGTTCACGCTAATGAGTTTCTTCTCAATCAACATATCACTCCAGCTGTGATTGAACTTATCCAGAAAGTCGGTTCGCTTGGTTTTATGTTGAAGCTTGTGGATGCTTCTTTCTCTTCTTTCTCTGCGGATAAAATTCCGGACAAAGGCTCTTTCAATATTAGGAATATCCATCATACAACTTTAAAAATATCGATTTATAAAATGTGCTCGTGTTTCCATTGCTGATTTGGATCACAACGGGGTGATGAGTCCGATTAGATTACCGGCTACGTCTTTAAACCAGGCAAATTCTCTTCCGTCGGGCAGTTGGATGGGCTTGACGAATACCTCGCCACCGTTGGCTTCGATGGCGGAGAGGTCGGCGGCTAGGGAATCCGTTTCGATGTAAACGGTGACGTAATTTTGGGGATCGTCCGGCCCCAATTGATTGAGGTGCCCACTTAGGGGGTCTTCCGCCCCGGTGTCGATGATGGCGGAATTCCCCCGTCTGCTTAATTTCCAATCGAAAACTGCGCGGTAAAATTCGGAGGTTTTCTCTATATCGCTACAACCAATTTCAAAATGTACCACTTTCTTTTTCATATTATTCAAATTGAATCTTTACCAATGGGCCGCTGCTCGTCGTATCCTACAAGATAGGGATTATGGATGAATAGCGGTGGTGGGGGCACGCTTATTCTTTCGGCGTTTAATTTTAAAATTCACCCCCAGCGCTACGTAGTATTCCAAAAAACTCAAATTGTGATCCCCGATTTCGGGTTCGCTATTTTTGATCAGGACGGATGGCAGGCTGGCGTAGCCGCCTTTGATTTCCCCAAGTAAAAAGAGTCGATTTTTAAACTCAACTCTAGGCCCCACTTTCCCCGCGAGTCCGTATCCGGCGATGTGAAAATCGTTGTCCAGTCCTTCGCCGAATACTTTTACGTTGGTCTTGGTGATGATCCAGACGCCACCGATGCCCATATTCAGCAGTACGCTAAATTCTCCTTTTTCAAATAAGGGTTGCAAATAGGCCAGATCAATGGTGGAAAAATTAAACCCATCGGAGTGTTCGAATTTGAGTAGGTCTTCCGTCAAAACGATTTCCTGATTCAAGTAGGCGCCCCCGTATTTCTCGGATATGGCATCGGTAATCACACCAGAGATGCGCGTCTTTTGGTTAGCCGACACGACGTACTTCATGTGATCGGAGCCTAGAGAAATCGTAAATCGATCCGTGATGTAATAGCCCAACCTGAAATTGTACTGGGGGATGGTGAAGCGGGAGGGGTCAAAGTACTCCCATCCAAATCTTGTGGGTCGGTCCGTTCCTTTTAGGTCGTACAGGGTAAAGTCGTATTCCGGGCCGTTAAAATGCAGGTTGGTGCGTGCGTATACGCTGCGGTTGTATCCCCAATAGAAGTAGAAAGCGCCTTTTCGGGTGAATGTTGGTTCTTGGGCCAGTATTTCAGCACTGGTCAGGCCAAATAGGAGCAAAAGCAGGATCGTTTTGATTTTCATCGGTAGGCAGGTGTTTTCTTCGTGGCTCCTGGCGCTTTGGGTATTCCTCGTGGCCACACTTTATATTATCGGTGATAGTTGCTTGGTGGTACAACGTTTTTAGTTCGTTATTTGTACCAACAAATCGATATCTATTTTTTCGGTATTCAACTTTACATAACGATATGACTTGACCTTGGCATTCTGCGAGGTCAAGATCGGGAGTTGGTTTTGGTAGGCGTAGGCCAGGTCGTTCTTAGCAGTCCGGTGGCTGCGTCGTAGTTGTATTCTCCCACCAGGAATAGCATTAATAATGTTACAAGATATCTCTCTTTCACTCCGCGCCATTCTAAATCGCTTAGCGTTCAGACTTAACACTGTTTTTCCTAAATTTATACATTGATAATCAAAGATATGGCGCTTGTAAATAGGTTTTGTTTGATTTCATGAAAACACTTTACTATGCGAACATACAAGGAGTTGTTGAAATTGTTTTAACCTTACTTAACTTACTTAAACCCCTTAGCTGCAAAGAAACTAATGGATAGAAAAACCAAAAGAATAATTAAGGATAAAATCGCGAATAATGATATTCTTGGTGCTATTACACTTTGTAAGGCATACCTTCAGGAGTATGAAAAAGATGACCAATATATAATATTACTGGAAAGTAGATTTAACAGATTAAGAAGTGATAAGATTGCAGGTGTTTTATCTGATTCTCAATACTCCATAGAGAAAAACAAAATAATCAATGATTTTCAGGAGTACATAAAATCACTTCCAGAAAATAATAGTAGAAGCAGGAATACAACCCAAAGTCATCTCAACACCTTCTACTTTTTTGCCCTCTTGATGGTGGTCCTCTCTATCTTATTTTTCCAGGGCCACTTATGGAATAATTCTCAGTCCATGTCTTGTCCAGATGACACCACTGTATGTAGAGAATATCACGACGACCTCTATAAACTCAATAACAAGTATAATTATCTGGAAACAGACTTTGTTAACCTAATTACTGGTGGCTCCAAAATTCGCGATAAAGTTATTCTCGATAATGAAAGGGCAATCGAGGAATTCAAAATTCTTAAAGACAGGGTGACTTGCCAGCCGTGCATTAAATCTCAAATTTATATAAATGGTACGGGGCTTTGCTATGGTTATTT
>CALCCH010000299.1 GCA_937899855.1 uncultured Saprospirales bacterium
AGCGGAAAGCCCCCTAAAGTTGTTTCCCAATCCGAGCGCTGGTCCTTTGTTCTTGGATGTGGGGGAAGCGGTATTTGACGTAGTGGTTTTCGATGTAAGGGGGCGACGGGTTTGGGGAAAAGACCGGGTGCTTTACCACTGCTGGATCGATACGGAGGGGTGGAGCCGTGGTACCTACTTGCTGCGGGTAAGGCTCGTGCGGAGTGGGGAATGGATCACCCGTACGGTCGTACGGCACTAGGGCGACCCTCCAAAGGTCCGCTTCACCTTCTCGCGGTAAAGAAGCGAGGGTGAAGCAGACTGGGGAGCAATCTTTAAAAGTAGCGACCGATTAGGTCGATCTTACGCCATTGGCGATGGTGGGTTGATTGGGCTGGTTGTGCTTTTTTAGCAGCTTAATGATTTTGGGGCTCACCTCATTGGCGGTGCCCTCCTCCAGTGGGGGCTTGCCCCAGCGGTCCACGGGGTTGGGATTTTCCCTGACTTCTTCCAACAGGTACTTGACGGTTTCGTATTTGCCTTCTACCGTGGCGAGGTGAAGCGGGCTACGCTTATCGTAATCGCAGAGATCCAGTGATTTTCCAGCTTCGTAATGGGCTTTCAAAATGGAGAGATTACCCTTGCTGGCGGCAATGATGATGGAGACGCTATCCCGGTACTGGTTGTTGCGCTGGCCTCCTTTTTCCTCCAGGAATTGGATGATGGCCAGGTGATTTTTATCGTAGGCTTCGTCCAGTGGGGTAGAGCCCCAGCGGTCAACGGGGTTGATCTGGGCGCCCTGGGCGACGAGTAATTTGATGACTTCGAGGTGCCCCCCTACGGCGGCCAGGTGCATGGGGGTACGTTTGTCATAGTCCCCATTATCGGCCGACAGGTCCATCCCCTCGTTGATCAGGCTGTTGATCAGGTCGAGGTCGCCATCGCTGGCGGCGTTGATGAGGAGGGTCTTTTGGGTCAAGCGTTTGGCATTCAGGTTAAAGATATCGCGCTGTTTGTTGTTGACCAATCCATCGTACACGTGAAGGTTGTACGTCAGTCCCAATCTGCGACAAAATTCGATGCCGCGTACCGAATTGCCATTTTCATCCAGCTTTGGCGACCAGATACAAATGCCCATTTTACCCGGTACCACGACCATCAAGGCCCCGGAGACGCCACTCTTGGCGGGGAGTCCAATTTTGAAGGCAAACTCACCCGAGTAGTCGTACATCCCGCAGGAGTACATCATGGACAGACAGTTTTTGACGTGTTGGGCTTTGAAGATTTTTTTGTGGGAAAAGGGGTGCTGTCCGGCATTGGCTAGGGTCGCCGCGGCGATGGCCATCATCTCCGCATTCAGCTCCATGGCACAGCATTTAAAGTAAAAGGTCAGTACGTCTTCCACTTTGGGGGAGGTCCCGTTCTTGCGCTCGGGCCAGATGCCATTTTTGAGCATGAAGTGGGACAGGGCGATATTGGTGTGCGCGCTGTCGTTTTCGGATTCTTCCACCGCGGGGTCGGGGAGGACGGTACTTATCTCTGAACCTTCGACGAGGTCCTCCCAGTATTGGCGCACCATTTTGATGCTGCTGGATCGTTTGCCCTCTTCCGCTAGGGAAGCGATCAGGGAACAGCACATGATGGCCCCCGCGTTGATCAGTGGGTTGTGGGGGACCAATTTGTAGTCTCCCTTGATCTTCTTGGAGAATTTTTTCTTTTCCGAGGCATCCATCCGCAGGCGTTTAAATTGGGGGGCATTGAAGGCCAGGCCGCTGGGCTCCTGACCGATGTGTTGGTGGACTTCCTTTTCGGACAGTTTGTCCAGGGCGATCAAATAGTTGATGCTTTTGCAGGTCGACTGGAGCCCAAATTTATCTTGGACGTCGCCGAAAGAGAACATCTGTCCATCCTTGGTACAAATCGAAACGGCAAAACCATCCTTATTGGCGATGTCCCTCAGCTCCGGGATGTAGTCGGCTACGTGGCCCCCCTTGAGGTCTTTGACCTCGTTGTAGATGGCGATCAGCCCCTCTTTGAAGGCTGGAAACTTGCTCACGACCAGTTCGTCGCTGATGGTGCGCCGGATCAGGTCAAATCCGGGGAGGGCTTCCATGAGGGCGTGGAAGTTTTCCAGTCGCAATACACTCTTTCCTTCTTGCTCTAGGGTGACGATTCTTTTTCTCAGCTCCGCTAGGCGGGGGTCGTTTTGGCGGATGCCTTTTTTCTCCAGTTCGTTCCACAGTTGGAAATAAGAAATTTGATCCTTCTTGCCGCTGATGGACTGGAACAGATTTTCAATTTTGTTTTTTTGCATGACTGATAGTTTAGCTAGGGATAATTAGAACGTAATTTGCGTACCATTAGGGCCAGGGTTGAGCTTGGGGTAGGGGCATGGCTATTTGGCCATTTGAACGGACACTACTTCGCACGGAAAACCGTAAGCATGAGGGGTGCCCTTATCCAAAAGTCAACGCTAGCAGTCGGAGGCATGTGCCTCCGATGATCCTGTGGAATAGTTACTTTGTCGTCACCTCAAGCGCTTGGTCCGACGGTGGTGGAAAAAGGTCCGGTGCTGTTTCGAGGCTTCTTTGGAACAGCAGCTACCAATTGCCGGCCATCGGCTCAATTTTGAGATGGCTATCCAAATTTTCAGTGATAATAGTAAAGGAAAGCTTGGCCACGATGCCTTTGGTGAGAGGGGTTTTGGGGAGCTGCCTGATTGGTCCCCATACTACAACCCGTCTGGTTTGTCATGGCTTCTAAAAGGTTGACGGAAACGTGAAATACACTGCAATATAGGGGGAATAATCAATAAAAGAAATATTGCTTTTTGATTACGGGCGTCAGTTCCGTCAAAATCATGGAAATTGGCTATTTTTAGCCTTACGTAAACGGTTCGAGATGAAAAAAATATTATACGTAATCTCTTTATTTACGCTAGTTGGATGTTCTGTAGAGCGGACCTAGAAGGTGAGCAACAAGGCCTACCTGGAGATCCTAAAGGGATCGTTTCCCGAACTGGCAGCGTACCATTCCGAGGTAAGGGTGGTGAACGAAAAGCAAGTCCTCTACCGTGTCGAGGAGGTAGAGGACCAGCTGCTTACTTCGATGATAGCGTTGAACAAATACGGGGCTTTGAGAAAAAGTGCCAAGCGAATGGCAAATACTATCGTGGAGGTTAAAACGCGGAGGAGTTAATCTTTGAATTTGGAAAGGGCGCAGCCAAAGATTGGGAGTTTACGCAACGGGTAAATTTCGAGATCGGAAAGCTGCTGGAAGAGGCCCGATCACCAATCACCTTAGCCGCGTTGAAAGGGCTGCTTGGGAAGGGGATCAGTGATGAGGCGCTGGTGGGTACCTTGAGCAGCCAGTTGGGGGAACCCGAGGTGGTGGGGAGCTTTTCGATGGACTATTATTCCAGTGGAGTCTCGACTTGGTATTTGGATACCGTGGTTTACTCACTGTTGTTACACTTGGACGATGAGTTTGGGTACCATACTTACACGGGGGAATATCCCCGGAATCTAAAAAATCCTCCAGTAGGGAGGAAGTCAAGTTGGCATTCGGGGAGCTAGTGATCTGGGAATCTCATCCCGATTACTACCGCTATCCTCAGGATACCTGCAATTCGATAAGAATGGAAATACCATTAAAAAATAGTTTAAACCAAAAGCGACATAAATGAATAAGTCTAAATTTATTTTTCAAAATCATATTGTAGTCCTACTGGCTGTGTTACTTGCTTTGTGTGGATGCAAAAACAGGAGTGCGAAAATACAACTCATAAATCCAATAGAAAACAATGAACTACAAAAATTATGGTTAGCAGATGGAGATGCTCAAAGCGACACTGTTGTTATTTTTTGTCAAGGTGGACCAAGTAATTCATTAGACTTCACACCTGGGGAGCGCACCAATTGGCGATATCTTCCGGGGTATGAGGGTTACTATAAAATTTTTTTACATCAATATAGCACACTATATCCCGATATCTTTAATTACAATAATTTCACCAAGAATGAAGCACAAAAAGTAACAGAATATTCGGTTAATATGATTGCAAAAACAGTTGAGACCTTTAAAAATAAAAATAAAAAAGTGCTGTTGATTGGCCACTCATACGGTGCATTTCTGGTCAATCACTATCTTAGTATTGGTGAAAACCAAGCAGATAAAGTGGCCGTATTATCATCTCGTATTGATGTTCCCAAAGAAGTGTATGAAAGCCATTTAAATGGTGTAAACGGATTTTTCGAAAATGGAATAACATTTATAAAAGACAGCGTTAACAGAATCGAAAAATATCCGGTGAGTAAACGTAAATCCTATCGGGTAAAACAAATACTGAAAGGAAGTTTAGGTAGTATTCAGCATAGTTCTTTGATGGCGAATAAAAATCTGGAGAATGTGTATTACTTTAATGCAAATATGGATGATCGTGTAGGAGAAATGTCAGTAGAGGAAGTGGAATTTTTAACCTCCAAAGGAGCTAAAGTTTTTCAAACTAGATATAATCATAGTGACACTTTTTATGGATTAGTGGAAGCTATTGAGGCAAAAGAAATAAATTGGCGATGACTCGACAGTTGGCCTAAGTACCAACCATATAGTTTTGCAGGGTTTTCACCCTTTCTTGCCATTTTTTAGTGAACGCCAATAAACAAGACTTTCCGTTTTGACGCCTCGTTGGGAAATAAATGACCGCTCCCTCGCCAACAAAAACATTTTGAGATGGCCTCTAGAAGCCATCTCAAAAATATCCTTCGAGCTGCGGCAGGGTCATTTACGCCCCTACTTCGTTGCCAAAAGCGTCACGTAGCGAGGCTATGCTCCGTTTTGGC
>CALCCH010000300.1 GCA_937899855.1 uncultured Saprospirales bacterium
CAGGACGATGTTGATAAAGCCCGCATCGCCCTCGGCATCGTACTTGGCGGAGGGAGCGGTGATCAATTCGATCCGCTCGATGTTGTCCGCGCTCATCCCTTCCAGCATCTGTACGATGCCTTCGGCGGGTTGGTAGGTGATCTTTCCATTGATCATGATGACGACCCCCGATTTGCCCACCAGCGAAACGCCATTGTTCTGTCGATTGACGCCCCCCCCCGGCGATCGCTCCAGCACTTCGCGGGCCGCCCCCCCCGCTGCCGTAGTGCTGCTGCCAACGTTGACGACCAGCCGATCGATCTGCTGTTCGAACAGGGGCTTGCGCGCCACCACTTGTACCGCCTCCAGGTTGATCCCTTCGGTGAGCAGGAGCTCAGGGATGTTTTGTGGGCCTTGCTCCCCTACGGTAAATACTGCACTGTGGGTCGTTTGGAAACCTACCATACTGGCGGCCAGGAGATAGGATTGGCCAACCGGCGCCTGGATTGAATAGCTTCCGTCGTCGAGGGTGAGTCCTCCCTTAACCAGGCTGGAATCAGCGGGCGCCAGCAACAGGACGTTGGCAAAGCCAACGCCTTCACCGGCGGCGTCGACCACGCGGCCCCGCAGTTCGCTTTGTTGGGCCGGGAGAAAGTAGCTAAAAAATAGGCACAGCAGTAGTGGGTGGATGGTTTTTACACATTTCATGACAGCGGTATTGAAGAATGAGCAGAATACGGCAACTTGAAAATGCGCAAACGGACCGGAACCACAGAACTTCTTAGACCAATCGGGGGGCTAAGGGGGACCAGTAATCGGGATACGCCTCCTGAAGGGGGGTGGGTGGAAGGGTGTGGGGATAAATATTGTGTTAGCCGCGATAGGAGGAGGAGGGGAAGAGGGGGCAGAGCTTGAGGCAAAAGGGAGGTCCCGAATGCTTTCGGGACACCCAAGCCTCCGCCGCCAGTCGCCACTCGATTTTTACAGTTTTGGACATGGACTACCGCACCAGGGTCACATCCCCGCTCAAGCTCAGTCGCTGCCCATTAATCAAGGTCACCTCCGCGTAGTAGACAAAGACCGCCGGATTGAGGTCCTGCCCCCGGTAGCGGCCGTTCCAGCCGAAGTTGGGATCGTTGGGGAGGAACTCGTTGGCCTCAAAAAGGACGGCTCCCCAGCGATCAAAGACTCGGAAGACTTCCACCCGCTCAATCCGTTCGGGATTGCCATAGATGAGAAAGACATCGTTGGCCCCGTCTTCGTTGGGGGAAAAAGCATTCGGGATGTAGACCTCCACTTGCCCATCCACTCGCAGGGTGATGCGATCGGGGGCCGAACAACCACTTTCATCATCAATTAGAGTGAGTTGGTAGGTGGTGGTTTGGAGGGGTCGGACC
>CALCCH010000301.1 GCA_937899855.1 uncultured Saprospirales bacterium
TCGGGCAAGACCCCTACCACGGGCCTCGTCAAGCCATGGGCCTCTGCTTCTCCGTACCCCGTGGCGTGGCCGCCCCGCCCACGCACGAAAACCTCTTTAAAGAGCAACAAGAAGACCTGGGTATCACCATCCCCCCCCACGGCGACCTCACCGAATGGGCCCGCCAGGGCGTCTTCCTCCTCAATGCCTCCCTCACCGTCCGTGCCCACCAGGCCAATTCCCACAAGGACATCGGCTGGCACAAATTTACCGACGCCGTCATCCGCAAGCTCTCCCAAGAACGCGAAGGCCTCGTCTTTCTGCTCTGGGGCGGCTTCGCCAAAAAGAAAGCCCCCCTCATCGACACGCAACGCCACCACGTCCTCACCAGCGGCCACCCTTCCCCCCTCAGCGCCAACCGCGGCTACTGGTTTGGCAACGGCCATTTCTCCAAAACCAATGAGCTGCTCCAAGCCGCTGGCAAAAGCCCCATCAATTGGCAGCTGACTGCCTGAAGCGCTCCGATTAAAATGCTGACCGGATAGGGGAAAGGCCGCCCTCGATTGTCTTGGGACAAACGGCTTCCAACATGATAAAAAATGCCCTGATTCCGCTCCGCCCCACGGCGGACAATCCCGCTCGTAGCGGCAGTACCGATTCATTGTCCTCCCCCCTTTCCACTGTACGCCATGATTGAGCTGGCCCAAATCTTTATCCTGGCGGGGGCGATCCTGGGCGCGTTCTTTGCCCTGCTTTTGAGCACGGTCGATTCCTACCAAAGCCGCGCCAATTGCTACCTGGCGGCCACCTTGTTCCTCTTTGTCCTGCTACTGCTGCGGGTGGGCGCCTTGGTAGAGGGGACGCTCCTGGCCGAATTGATGGACTGCCTGCGGGTGGAGTACCTCCTTTCGGTCGGCTACTACAGTTACCTCCGGGCGGCGGCTCCGCAACGACCCGCGCCGTTTCCCATCGTCTTACTTTTTGTTCCCTTTATCCTTTTTAGCAGTTGGTACAGCCTGGTGATCCTGGGGGAGGGTAGGGTAGATTCCCACTTGGAGCTGGGTTTGGAATGGTTTGAAACGATCGAGCTTTACTTGGTGGGGGGCTTTTTTCTATTGGTACTGGCCCTGGGCCTGCCCGGGGTACGGGACAGCGATGCTCCGGCTGCACGCAAGCAGTGGATTTACGCGACCTCGTTTTTTCTGGCCCTACTGGTCAGTGCCTGGCTCTTGCTGGATGTACTGGAGTACATGTTTGAGCTCGACTATAGGGATTATCTGACCAATGGGATGGCCCTTTTTCTCGTGGGGATTAGCTACCTGGGGATACCGCGGCTGAGAACCAAGGCGGTCACGGAAGGGTGGGCGATCCCGGACCGCGCTGCACCATCGGTACGGGCCGACAACAGCGGCAATCGGAAATCATCGACCCAACATTTTGAGCGGATGCAAAAACTCATGGTGGAGGAGCAGTTGTTCAAGGACCCCGCCTTTAGTCGGGCGCGGTTGGCGGCCGCTCTGGGCTTGAGTCCCGGTAGCATCACTCGGGTGCTAAAGGAAAATGGCCAAACCACCTTTAAGGAATTTGTGGATGCCTACCGCATCGCCCTGGCCAAATCCCTGCTGGCGGACGAGCGCTTTCGGGTCTATTCCCTAGAAGCGGTGGGGCGAGAAGTGGGTTTTAAATCGCGGAGTAATTTTTACGCCACCTTTAAAAAGGTCACGGGCTGGAGTCCCGGGGCCTATCAAAAGCAATTGGCCTTGTCCGGTATTCTTCCAAATCGCTGAATCCAGGACAGGGCGGACCCGCGGGGGCGGCCTTTTTTATACCGGGGCGACGTTCTTTGTCCCGTAACCTTTTCCCTTTTTAAATCGCAAAAAAAATTCACCATTATGAATACGACGCTAAAAATCGCCCGTCTTTTATTTGGCCTACTGGGCCTCCTGCTTTGCTTGCAGGCTTGTACCAAGGAGGAGGAAATGATGCCCCCTTCCACTTCGCCCGTGCCCACCGGGACCCGCTACTTGGATCCGCTATTTAGTGACATTCAGGCGAGCAAGAACGTAAAATACGGCAACAACCGCGACCAGGCGGGCGTCGCCATCGACCTGTTGATGAACATCTACGAGCCCGCCAACGATACCGAAACCAACCGCCCCCTCATCATTCTGGCCCACGGCGGGGGCTTTGCCGAGGGGGACAAGGAGGACTTTGATGAGCTGGCTCAAAAATTTGCCCGCGCGGGTTACGTGGCGGCCACCATGGGCTACCGCCTCATCGGCAATGGGGCCGATCCGAGTTTGGCCATTGCCCTGGTGGATGCCCTCCACGACATGAAGGCCGCCGTACGCTACTTCAACAGTGGCAAGCCCTTCAACACCGATCCCAACAACATCTTCATCGGGGGCTTTTCGGCGGGGGCCGTTACAGCGCTGCATTACGCTTATCTGGACGAGTCGAATTTGGGGACCGCCCCTTCCGAAATTCAGAACTACCTGTCGACTGCTGGTGGGCTATCCGGCAACAGCGGCAATCCGGGCGCCAGCGAGCGCATCAAGGGCGTTCTCAACATTGCTGGAGGCCTCTTCACCACCGACTGGATCGATCCCGCGGAGCCCCGCCTTTACAGCATCCACGGAACGCTGGATGTCGATGTGTACTGTACCAAAGATCCCGAAGCCATCAGCAACCCCGGTGGGGATTTTACCGAGGGGTCTTGTTTGATCCACCCCATTTTGGATAGCCTGGGCATCACCAACCAATTTCGGCAGATCGTCGGTGGCGACCATGGGGCCTATTTCACCTGTACCGACTGCGATGAGGAGATGAAAAAATTTGTATTCGATAACCTATAAAATCAGCAACGTGAAGAAAATTCTAATCCTCTGTTTTCTCTTTGGGTGGGGGGAATTCCTGTCCGCGCAGTCGCCGATCTCGGTGGCGGGCACTCCCACCATTAGCGCCGTGACCTCTGGCAATTGGACGGACCCCAACACCTGGGGAGGGAACCTACCCGCCACCGACGACCGCATCCTCATTCCCGATGGCATCGTGGTCAGCCTTGACGCTGAAATTGAGCCGCCCTTTAAATCTCTTTCGCTCCAAGGCGGCACCCTGCGTTTTGCCACCGACGTCAACACGGAATTGCGGGTGGAGTACCTGGTGAGCAATCCGACGGGTCGGCTCGAAGTGGGCAGCCGTACCGCACCCATCGCCTCCGACGTGACTGCCCAGCTGGTCTTTGCCGATCGGGGGGGTACCACTCCCGCCGAGGACCCGGAGCGCTTTGCGCCGGGGGCCGTTTTGATGGGGCCGGTGGAGATGCGGGGCAGCGAAAAAACCAGTTGGACGACCCTACAAGTCCCGCCCGAGGCGGGGGCCAGCCGCTTGGTCCTGGAGC
>CALCCH010000302.1 GCA_937899855.1 uncultured Saprospirales bacterium
CGCTCTCCAATTATTTTTGTTGGTCGCTCCCTTAATCTGTCCTTGGCCCTGTTCGCGCCTTCGCATGGGCTAGGAGGCATCTTTTTGCGTAAGAATACCAATATATTTTGTTACATTTACCTAAGAACAAACTATAAACAAACCCATGAAAACGAAAACTCTGGCTTTATTAATGGCTTTGCTCGGTATCCTCATCGTCAGTTGTACGGAAGAGGAAGACCTCCCATCCGATCCCTGTGCTACCCTGGAATTGCCCTACCAATCCTTTGCGGAGGAGAGCGCTACTTTTGATGTGTACCGCGGTGTAAATCGGCTCGTCTTTGTCGATGAAATGGGCGAGGAGCGCCGCTACGACTTGGTGCGCTACGAAAAATTCTCCCAGGATTACGACGTCAGCCGCTCTTGTTGTGATCGCGAAAAACGGATGCGCTACCCCGGTGACCGCATCATCGCCCAATTTAAAGGAGCGGATAGCATTACGATTGAGTTCGACCATACCATTCAGTTGCTGGAAGAGGAAACACCCGCCGCGGCAGAAAATCTGGTGGACGTGCTTACTTTAAGCGTCTACTTTCAGTTTGCAAGCACGAGGGCCGGGTACGCATTTTCGCAGCTCATTACCTCCAACCGTGGCGGCGCTGAACCAAATCAGCAGCGGGCACCGGAGCCCACGTACACGGTCAAGGAAAAAACGTTTGAAGAGGTATACTTCCCCTGGCAAAATCCCATATTCATCCTTTACCCCCTGCATTTCAATAAGACGCAGGGCATACTAGATTTTCGCATTCTTTCTTATGAAGAGGGCCTCAGGCATTGGATCTTGGATCGTTTGGAATGATTGGTGGTTTTCTCCTGAGCTCACTGGCGCGTGTCCCCGCCAGTCGTCTCGTTCGGGAGCGCACTCCGACCGGATCGGTCAGGGCGTTAGAGCGAATACACGCTAAAACCTTGGTAACAGATCGAGGCGCTACAGCTGTACATCTTCAGGGTGATGGTGTAGCGGCCACTGACTGATGGCGTGTAGGAGATGACGGGGATGTCATTCGTCTCCCGATCTTCCCGAATTTTGTAGGAGGAATTCGCCCGGGTGATGTACATGTCCAAGTCCGAGCAATCGTTGTCACAGGCCCCCACGATGAAGTAGGTCTTGCTACTGGACATGTAAAACGTCCAGCCGTCCGTCTCGTCATCCGTGACGTTAGTGATGATGGTTTTCTCCAGCTTGACGTTGCCGTATTGGCGGAGGGTATTGTAGGATTTTTTCAACTGCTGGTACACTTGGTCCGAATACACTTGAGCGGATAGACTTCCGCAAACGGCAAGACATAGGAAGGTAAGGGAAAGGATCAATGGCTTCATCGGGTATTAAGTTTTGGTTGGAGTGGGAAAGGTAATCGCGTTGCTGTTCCAACAATGTACACTGATGTTTTTAATTCCCCAATCTTCGATAACATAATTTGCCCAGTGGGTAGCTTGTTGTACTACAAATCAACATTTATGATTAATCACATGTAATGAATATTGTTAGTAAAGGCGTCTTCTCCTTACTGGGTCGGGGTATACTTGACCTTTCCCTTTCTGTCCACTAGGAAGGAACACCGTGCCAGGACCGGCCTCGCCGGGAATAACTGGAGGGCCCCTTTTCCCAAGCCCGGCGGACTACATAATTTTTACTATCTTTCCCCCATGCGCGCGCCCGAAATTCTCACCGTCGACGTTGTCCAGTACCTCCAGCCCCTAAGGGAAGGCGGTTCCCTACCCGCCATCGTCAAAGCGGACGACGATTTCCTCTACGTCCTCAAATTCCGCGGAGCCGGTCAAGGCCCCAAAGCCCTCATCGCCGAACTGATCGGCGGAGAGCTGGCCCGGGCGATAGGACTCAAAGTACCCGAGTTGGTGTTAATGAACCTGGACGCCTCCTTTAGCCAAACCGAGCCGGACGAAGAAATCCAGGATTTGCTCAAATTTAGCGTCGGTCTCAACCTGGGCCTGCATTTCCTCTCGGGCGCCATCACCTACGACCCCCTCGTTTTTCCGGTCGACCCCCTGACTGCCTCCAAAGTCCTGCTCCTCGATAGCCTCCTCCTCAACATCGATCGAACCGCCAAAAACACCAACCTGCTCAATTGGAAACGCGAGCTGTGGCTGATCGACCACGGAGCGAGCCTGTACTTTCACCACAATTGGGAAACCTGGCGCAATTACCTCGATCGCCCCTTCAGCCGCGTTGGCGATCACGTACTGCTTCCCCTGGCCACGGAGTTGGAATGGGCCAAGACCGCCATCCAAGCCTCGGTGAGCCCCGCGCTCATCGACACCATCGTAGCGCTCATTCCCGAAGCCTGGCTGACCGACACTGCGGGTGGCCCGGACGCCGCCGACAAACGCGCCGCCTACGTGGCTTACCTGCACCACAAGCTCCAGGATCTGGACGCCATTGCCAAATACATCGCTCATGTCCGCTAGAGTCGTTTACGAATACGCCATCATCAGGGTGGTTCCCAAAGTGGAGCGGGAGGAGTTCCTCAACGTGGGCGTCATCCTATTTAGCAAACGCGCCAAGTACCTCGATCTCCGCTACGAGCTCAACGAAAGTCGCCTGTCTTGCTTTAGCTCGGAGCTTGACCTCGAACAAGTCCGCGAACACCTGCGGGGCTGGGAAATGGTCTGCCGCGGAGGGGCCGAAGGGGGCGCCATCGGGCAGT
Source organism: uncultured Saprospirales bacterium (assembly GCA_937899855.1). GTDB lineage: Bacteria > Bacteroidota > Bacteroidia > Chitinophagales > Saprospiraceae > CALLVY01. The sequence goes on from CALCCH010000302.1 coordinate 2,706, forward strand.
TGAAAATGGCCGTGCGTTTTCGTTGGTTGGTGGCCAACCGGAGTACCATCATCCAAAGTTCGCGCGTGCATCCCGGCTTGTGTACCGATCCCGCGACGGTGCTGGTGGATCTTTACCGGCGTTACGTGGAGTAAAACACTGGTTTTCTGGCCCGACACCCTCTAGGTCCAGCGCGTCCTTAGCTACCTCAGTTCGTTGTAAATTTGGAGGGCCGCTTGCTTGATGAGCGGGTTGGCCGCCTCAAAACTCGAATTGGTGATGATGGAGATGCCGCATTGTTGCTCCGGGTAAATCAGCAGCCAATTTTGATAGCCGTAAAGGCCACCGTGGTGTTCGAGGTGGCTGCCGTTGGCATCTTCTAGGACATCCCAAAAGTAAGCCAGCCAGATGTTGCCTTCATCCCGAAAGAGCCTTTGCTGCGAGCGCTGGGCAATCTGATTCTCCGGGTCCAACTGCCATTTGATGTATTGCAACAAATCGACGGAGCTGGACTTAGCCCGACCCGCTGCCCCCCACAGTTTGATCGGCTCCCGGAAGTTGGGCATTAGTTGGTGTTGGTCGTTGTAGCCATTGGCGAGTTGGGTGCGCTGGGTTTCGGGGAGGTTGATAAAGGTGTGGTTCATCCCGGCGGGCTCCCAAAGTTTTTCCCGCAGCAAGCGCGCGTAGGGTTGGTCGTACAACACTTCTAGGAGGTGGGCCAAGAGGTTGGGCGCCACGTTGGAATAGGTGTAGGTCGTCCCGAGTGGACTGCTCAGTTCCAGCGCCTGGACGTCCGCGAGGAGTTGCTGTTTGGTGTAGGCAGCCAGGAGCCCTCGTGCCTCCTGCAAATTGTTCGGATTGGGGGATTGGTACAATTCACTTACACCATCCACGTTGAGGGGCAGGCCACTGGTGTGGGTGAGGAGGTGAACGATGCGGACGGGTTCGCCCGCGTATTCCAGATTGCGATAGGCATTGCCCAGGACGTCGTAGACGGGAGTGTCCAAGGTCAGTTTGCCTTCCGCCACGGCGCAGGCCACCAGATAGCCCGTCATCGTTTTGGTGATGGAGGCGATTTCGTAGAGGGTCGTATCGTTGGGGGGATTGTCTTGCCCGAAATCCAATTCTCCGTAGTGGTGAACGTAACTTTCCCCCCGATCGTACACCGCGATGGAGGCCGCGGTAAAGCGTTCGTCCGCCAGCAATTGACGGGCCGCCCGCTCCGCAATGGCTGCCAAGTCATTTTGGGGCACCTGTGCCTCACAACTGCAAACCGTCAAGACGGTCCAAATGCATGCCTTTAGTAAAGTTTTCATGGAGTAATTTATGAAGATTGATTGTTTCTCGTTTCACTTTCCGCGAGGAGGTCCCGGGCCGCCTCCCGCGCCGCCGCTACCAGCCGCTCGTTCTCGACGATCCCCCGCAACTCCGCGGGAGACTTCTGCGCAAAGCGCCGTTTAAAACCCATTTTTTGGGAGGATCGTTCTTGCTGCTGCGCTTGGGCACTGCCGTAGAGGAACTCTTGAAATTGAGGTTTAAAGTCCGCCATATTCCAGTGCAGGAAGAGGCCAAAGAGGCACAAGTTAAGCAAATCCAAGCCTACCGTCACCCCACCCAGGATACGCCCCCACACGATTTCGAAAGGGGAGAAGTGGATCAGGTTAACCGTGCCCA
>CALCCH010000303.1 GCA_937899855.1 uncultured Saprospirales bacterium
GCTGACCTTCAGTGGAGATATCAGCCTGTTTCGTTAACTTGGTAGGAAAACGACTTCGATGAAAAAAACTGCTTTGGTGAGTGGCGCCAATAAGGGAATTGGGCTCGAAATTACGCGCCAGTTGGCCCAGCGTGCCTACCGTGTATTTTTGACGGCCCGCAATGTCCAGCGGGGAGAGGCCGCCGCCGCTGCCCTTCGGAAGGAAGGTTTGGACGTGGAATTTATTCCCCTCGACGTGGCCGATTCGACCAGTATTCAAGCTGCCCGTCGCGAAATCGGTAGCCGTTGTGAAGGCCTTACTGTACTGATTAACAACGCGGGTATTCTGATTGACTCCAATCGAAACATTTTAGCTTTAAGTGAAGCGGAGATTCGCAATACGATGAATATCAATGCTTTGGGGCCCTTGTTCCTCACCCAGGCTTTTGCCGACCTGCTGGTCGACGGTGGGCGGGTGGTCAATGTATCGAGTGGCGGGGGAGCCATTTGTGGCGGGGCGAGTACCTGGGCGCCAATTTATTGCATCTCCAAGACGACGGAGAATGCCATTACGATGCAGCTGGCCCACGCCCTGGCGGATCGCCAAATTTTGGTCAATGCCGTTTGCCCGGGCTGGGTACAAACCGATATGGGCGGATCGGGGGCTACGCGTTCGATCCCGGAAGGGGCGGATACGCCCCTGTGGCTGGCGACGGCGGAGGGACTGCGGGAGACGGGAAAATTTTATCGCGACCGTCAGATCATTTCCTGGTAATTGGAGCCGCCGTCTACTCAACCTCGTCTCCTCACCCTCACCGATCTTTGGGGAGCACGCCGCTTTGACTGGTGGCAGCATTACGAAAAACGCCTGGGCGCCCACTGGGAGATCGAACACTACGATGCTACGGAACTGGCCCAAATCGACCTGCAGCGCTACGAAGAGGAGGCCTTGCACCGGCAGTTTGTAAACGGGGGAATCGTCCGCGCGGTTGCTGAATTGTTGCGGCGCGAAGCGGGTCGTCCGCCCGCTCACGTACTGGCCTTTAGCGTGGGTGCTACCATCGCTTGGCGGGCACTGAGGGCGGGGCTGTCCGCTCGCTTTTTGCTAGCCGTCTCCGCCACGCGCCTTCGTTACGAAAGTGACTTTCCCCAAGTGCCCGGGGTGCTCCTTTACGGAGCCAATGATCCCTACCGCCCCGCGAGCGATTGGCTGCCACATTGCCCGCTGCCCACCCTCCTCCTGCCGGAAGTGGGGCACGATTGCTACCGCCGGATCGACTGGATCCCCCCCATCTTGAACCAACTTCCCACTCCCAATTCCAAGCCTCTGCGCTAGCTCCAATACGAGGTCCCCTTCCAAAATTATGGCCCCAGCATTTGTCCTTTCCGTTGAGAAAAGATATATTAGGACATCTTTTCCAAACAGTTGTAACTAAGATCATGATCCGGCAAGGGCGCACCGTCGTTGCGGGTAAGCTTTATTTTTCTTTTAAAATACCAAAGCATGAAATCACTTAGTTGTACACTGTTGCTCTTCTTCTCCATCAGCCTTAGCGCCCAGCCCTATCTGCCCGTCCTCGAAGCGGAGAAGGTCTGGAACAATGCCCTTCTGATCTGTGATGTCGGCGGTGGCCTCCGTGTCGAACTGGGAGCACAAGATACCATTGACGGGAGGCAGTACCAAAAGGTGGACTACTACACCTGTGATCGGCGCGTGGATTGGGGCCACATTCGGAGTAGCCCGGATCACGCACAGCTTTGGTTTAATCCCGCTTGTGAGCCCGGGGAAGTCCTCATCATGGACCTCAACCTGCGGGTGGGGGATCGTTTTGACGCCAGCCACTTGGGCTATGTTAATCCCTCCGAGTTGATCGTAAGCCGGGTCGATACCGTTGACGGACGCAAGATCGTCGCCTTTGAAGAGTTGATTCCCTCCTGTGGCATCGACCTGTCGCTGGCTTTTGTAGAAGGCATTGGGCCCCGTCAGGGGTTCTTCAGCCTGGGCGGTTGGGGGGGAAGTTCCGCAATGGTCAATTGTGTCCAACGGGGAGACAGCACGGTATACCAGGAGCCCGTACTGGATTGGTTCGACTGCGACGAGGATTGTATCCGGACCGGTCTGGACGAGGTGGAGTGGGAAGTTAGCAGCTATCGAGTTTATCCCAATCCCACTAGCGAGGCGGTCTTTTTGGAGGGACCCCGCTCTGGTGGCCACTTCGAAATTGTCAATGTGACGGGCAAAGTCGTCCGTCGGGGCGTCCTGGATCAAAGTAGGGTTGAGGTCGATTTGTGGGGGCTCAGTCGCGGTTTGTACCTGGTTCGTTTTTACCAGCAACAGGAGTACCGCGCCACCCACCGTCTGATCCTCGTCGATGCTCGATGAGGCATGGTAAATCC
>CALCCH010000304.1 GCA_937899855.1 uncultured Saprospirales bacterium
CCGTCGTCGTCACGGGGCCACAATTGTTCGTCGCCGTCAAGGTCACCGTGTAGGTACCATCCATCGCGTAGGTATGCGTGGGGTTGACGTCCGTACTCCCGTTGCCATCGCCAAAGTCCCAACTGTAAGTCGTCGCGTTGGTCGAAGTATTCGTAAAGTCGACCGAAGTACCGTTCACGCTGCTGCTAAATCCAATGCTCGGTACATCGTCTACCGTGATGTAATTGCTCAGGCTCACCATATCCGAGCCCGCCGCGTTGCTCACCGTCAGTACCACATCGTAAGTACCCGCCGTATTGTAGGTCACCACCGGATTCTCCAAAGTCGACGTCGACGGATCGCCACCCGGAAAAGTCCAGGAGTAGTCCGTCGCGTTGAGGCTCGATAGGTTATTGAATTGAACCACCAGCGGAGCACAGCCAGAAACGTTGTCCGCGCTAAAGTCCGCCGTCGGGGCCGTCACGATCGTTACCGTCTCCGTCGTCGTCACGGGGCCACAATTGTTCGTCGCCGTCAGCGTCACCGTGTAGGTACCATCCATCGCGTAGGTATGCGTGGGGTTGACGTCCGTACTCCCGTTGCCATCGCCAAAGTCCCAACTGTAAGTCGTCGCGTTGGTCGAAGTATTCGTAAAGTCGACCGAAGTACCGTTCACGCTGCTGCTAAATCCAATGCTCGGTACATCGTCTACCGTGATGTAATTGCTCAGGCTCACCATATCCGAGCCCGCCGCGTTGCTCACCGTCAGTACCACATCGTAAGTACCCGCCGTATTGTAGGTCACCACCGGATTCTCCAAAGTCGACGTCGACGGATCGCCACCCGGAAAAGTCCAGGAGTAGTCCGTCGCGTTGAGGCTCGATAGGTTATTGAATTGAACCACCAGCGGAGCACAGCCAGAAACGTTGTCCGCGCTAAAGTCCGCCGTCGGGGCCGTCACGATCGTTACCGTCTCCGTCGTCGTCACGGGGCCACAATTGTTCGTCGCCGTCAGCGTCACCGTGTAGACCCCATCCATTGCGTAGGTGTGCGTGGGATTGGCATCGGTACTACCATTGCCGTCCCCAAAGTCCCAGTTGAAGGTCGTCGCGTTGGTTGAGTTGTTGGTAAAATCGACCATCGTTCCATTTACACTGCTGCTAAAGCCAACGCTCGGCAGATCGTCTACCGTAACGTAAGCCGCCAGGCTGAGGGTATCATTACCGGTCCCATTGGAAACGATGAGTCCCACATCGTAGGTACCCGCCGCGTTGTAGGTCACCGAGGGGTTTTGGTCCGTAGAGCTCGCCGGGTTACCACCGGGGAAAGACCAATTCCAACCCAGTACATTGGCACTCGATTGATCCGTAAAATTGACCGTCAGGGGAGCACAGCCGGTTTGTAGATCCGCCGAAAAACCCGCCGTCGGGAAATTGGCGATGGTGATCGTCTGTTCAAAAGTGAGGGTATCACAACTGCCAAAGGCCGTGAGGATGACGTTGTAAGTGCCGTCCATCGCGTAAGTGTGCAGCGGATCGACATCCGTACTGCCGTTGCCATCGCCAAAGTCCCAACTGAAGGAATTGGCGTTGGTGGACGTATTGGTAAAGTCGACGTCATTGCCATTCTGCGTAAAGGTGTAGCCCGGTACCGGACTTACCTCCACTGTGATGTAAGAGGTTCGACTCAAGGTATTGGTACCCGCCGGATTGGTCACCTGGAGGGTGACATCGTAAACCCCGGGGCTGCTGTAGGTCACCACGGGGTTTTCCCCTTCCGAAGTCGCCGGATCCCCACCCGGGAAGAGCCAGAACAATTCCTCCGAGTTGGAGGAAGACAGGTTGGAGAAAAAGACCGTCAGCGGACCACAACCCGAGGTAATGTTGGCCTCAAAGTCGGGAATCGGCTGGGTCAGGATGGTAATTTGCTGGCTGGTCGAACTGGTCCCGCAGGCGTTGTTCGCAATCAGGGTAACGGTGTAAACGCCGTCCTCCGAATAGGTGTGGGTCGGGCTCGCCGCAAAACTGCTACTGCCATCGCCAAAGTCCCAGAGGTAATCGGTAGCGTCTACCGAGGTATTGAGAAAGACGACCGTCGCGTCGCTGACGAAGGTGTCAAAGCCAACGGAAGGTGGCCCAGACACTTGGATGTAGCCCACCCGCGTGCTGACGTCCGTTCCCGCGGCGTTGAGGACCTGTAGGATGACATCGTAGGTGCCCGGCGTATCGTAGATGACGGTGGGGTTTTGTGCGGTGGACGAAGCGGGCGAACCACCGGGGAAGGTCCAGGTCCAGGAAGAGGGGCTGTTGATGGACAGGTCGCTAAAATTGACCGTCAGTGGTACACAGCCATCGGTGACATCGGCCACGAAGTTGGCCTGCGGTGGCAGGAGGTTGGCACAGGAGGTCAGGCAGTTGCTCAAGCTGGCCAGGACGTTGGTAAAGTTATCGAGGTCATTGATGGAGGCCGCCGACCAGGTGCTGGAGTTGTTGACCGAAGGGGCCATGATAAAGCTACTTCCTCCCGCATCGTGGCGGCAGCTAAAGTTGTGCCCCAACTCGTGGGCCACCACTACCCGCAATAAGTTAGCGTTGGTGGTAAAATCCTGGATACAGTGGTAGCGGTTGTTGGTACAGATGGCGTTGAGGTAGGCGATCCCGATGGTCGAGCCGGTAAAGTTGCGATTGGTCCACAATTCGGCCACATCGTAGGAGAAGCCAAAGCCGCCGCTGTTTCCCCAAGAGCGGAAGCTACTCAGCAGAGCGCCGGCGCCGTTGCTGGCGGTCCAGGGGTCGCAACTGGGGCAGTCGGAGTAGAAGGCGCCGCCGCCGACGCACTGGGTTTCGTCCTCAAATTCATCGTCGTAGTTGCCCTGTACGTTATTGAGTACGCCGAGTACGTGACCTTCCACGCCGCCGACCGAACCGTATTTGGTAAACATCGAATAATCCGCCGCCATGGCCAGTTCCACCTCGTAGCAGTTGATCGTTGCGCTGCTACTGGCCTCGGCGTTGGGACCTGGTGTGTCGTCGACGCCCGGTGCAAATCCGTCCTCTCGCTGGAGCATTTCGGAGTAGCCACAGGTCGTATTCCGCGGCTTGACGTCCTCGGGGCGGTAGGCGATGATTCGATCGCGGGGGGCGTCGGGAAGAAAGTGCCAGAGGGGTTCGATAAAGACCTGTTTGCCTTTGAACTCGATGTAACCGTACAACAAGTCTTCGTCGATGGTGAGACGTACTTCGGAAAAGGGTTGGTCCTTGATGTAGCCCCGAAAGGTGGTGATTTCGGGATTGCCCCGCAGTACCTCCCCCGAGGAATTACGAATTTGATAATTGGGACCCCGTAAATCGAAGGGAATCAATTCGAGGTCCCAGGTGTACTCCGCCCCCAAATCATGGCGGAAGTCATATTGGGGCTGGCGCCCTTTGACCTGGGCGTCCAGGGCCTTGATATCCATTTGGTACACCCGGTAGTCCTTGAACTGGTACTCCAGTTCGGGAGCGGTTGTAAGACTCAGTTGTTGAGCTTTAAAAGCGTCCGTTGTCTGGGCAAAAGTGGCAGTGGATAGCAAAACGCAGCACAGGGCAACAAAACATCGGTACAGATTGCGCATAATGCAAGTGGTTTTGGTTTTTGTTTAAAATTTCATATTGTAAGAAACGACCTCGGAGAAGCGCACCATTATCCATCACCACGAGCCATACCCTTCCAATGAGGACGAGTCGATTCCCTTGATGGTGAAAAATGTAATAATGGCGATTAGAAAACGTGTCTGATTAGCATCGGAGGTCACCAGCCGCTCGGCAGAATAGTGAGAAAATCCGACGTGTCTTGGCTAAAAACAGTGCCTAAGATAATATTTTTGGGCGTTTTTCCAGTGTCAAATCCTTCAAATTGCCGTCCGGACATGATTTGCCCCACTTTCTCGGAGCAAAACCCATTTTTCTACCGGGTCTACCCCTCAGGAGATTTGCCCAAATTGCCAGAATTCACCAGATTTTCCACTAGCTTTGTGGAGTTGGGTGTTCCCTGGTGCACATCTCCCCAAGGGTGATGCCGGCCCCAAGGGACCCCTCCCCGGAGAAAACACCAAAATGACCACCCATGCCTAGATGCTTCCCCCCCCTGGCTTTGCTGGCCCTACTGCTGCTCTCGCCAGCTTGTCAGCCCACCGCGAACCCAGCGTCCGCAGAACCAACCACCAACGAGGGCCAAAGCCTGCTTGATGGCCAATTGCTGCTCCAGGCCATCGACTCCGCCACCTTCGCCGCGGGCCCCCGCGATAGCTTACAACACCTGCTGATTCAACAGTTTTGCGAAGAGTCTAAAGGCTACCGGGCCAATGTCTGGCTGGGCCTCAACCAGTGCAGTTGGGCCATCGAAAAATACCGCCTCGACCACGGACCCCAGTTCGTCCAACGACACGGCAACGAACTGAACGTGGTTTTACCCGATGGCGCCAAGCGCAGTTTTATCCACGACCTGGCCTCCGAACGGGCGACCTACTACCAGTTTCGCCACTATCTGCCGCGCGACAGCCTGGTTTGCATCGAAAAAATTCGGGAATCCGCTTGCCCCCAGCTCCTCCTGGTCCAACAACGCACCGGAACCGAGCGAATCCTCGACGGCACCTCTTTTTGGAGCCCCCGCGCAGATGCTTTTCTCCTTCAGTGCATTGCCCCAGGTTGTGGCGAGCGCCTGGAGCACTGGTCGGTCACCGGGGGTAGCGTCGAACGCGACTGGAGTATCGACTTTCCGGCTAATCTGCTGCGGGAGGTAAAATGGCTCGATCGGGGCGAATGGCTGCTGGCGGAGGCCGGGCAGTTTCGGCGTTTGAAGTGGTTGGAACGCTAGCGCGTAATCTGGTATGTTTTTGGTCTTGATTTAGCAAAACAATACACTCATGAAGCCGATTTGGTACGCTGCTGGAGGATTGCTGTGGCTGCTGACTTACAGCGCCTGTTTGATCACCCCCCCGCCTCCCGAGCCCATTTTGTGGGAAAAAGCGGTCGATATTGAGACCAACACCCCCATCCGCGACCAACCCGCTACGCCCCAGGAGCTCCGCCTCCGAACCGACGATGAGTTTATCCGTATCGGCCCCGAAAGTGCGGTCGTCGAGCGGCGCGTCCTACCCGTTCCCTTCGAATTTTACGGTCGCCCCGTCCTGTCCGAATCCACCTTTGCCCGCCTCACCCGTACCGCGGCCCAGGGTGGCGCCATCCTCGAACTTCACCTCGCCCTCAACCCCGACGAGGGCCGCCAAATCTCCTACGAAACCCTTCGCCGCAGCCCCGATGAAGTCCTCATCCCGGTGGCGGGATCCAGTGCTCAATTCCCGCTGGCCTACAACGATGATGGCGACCAAGTCCTCCTTCCCGTCATCAATTTTAGCGGCAATGCCCACACCTTCTTCCTCTTCGACCTCCAATTGGATTTTACCAAGACCAAGCTGATCAGCTTCGATACCGCCCGGGTGATCGACATTCCCGAACTGCCCGCCAGTACCGATCGCCTGACCAATATCACCTACCAAAACGGCTTTTACTACGCCATCACCAAAGATGGTACCTTCCGCATCGATCCGAGTGACGGCAGCTACGCCAAGGTCATCGCCACTTGGCTGTACGACAGTTTTGCCCGCAACGACACGCTGTTTGCCAGCGGGCGGGGGCTCGATCTCCACTTTTCGCTGGACAATGGTCAGACTTGGCTCGAACGCGAGACTAGCAGCGAGGTACGCCTGGCCAACGTGATCGGCGACCGCGTCTTTTCTCAGGCTTTCCCCGGCGACTTGCTCCGACTGGCCGATGGCGAATTGGAGGCCGTACAGCCCCTCAAACTCAACGAGGAATTTCCCGGTACCCCCACCGACGCCTACGCCGATCTGGTCTACTTCTACAATGGCTACTACCTCGCCATTCAGAAGGAAATCTACCTTTCCTGCGGGATTCAAGCCGCTACCGAGTAGTTTTCGGTGTAGTTCTTGTACTACTCTGGGGATGGGATTGTCGTGATCCCCAATTACCCCTATTTATGAAGAAACCGTACATCCTGCTCATCACCAGCCTGTTGGCCCTGGGCCAACTCGGGGCTCAGTCCACGGTCGACTACGATTACGCCAAGCTGCTGCAGCACTTGGAGTGGGAACTCATGGCGGGCAACAAACGGGCGATCCGCGATTTGGCCACCCTGCTCGATCGGGAGGCACTGCGCCCGCGCATCCAACGATTGCTCGACGAAAACTGTCTGTTTGCTCCCTCCGAACTCGACCTCAAGGAGCCCCTCCACCAGGCCGAGGTCCTCGACTTTTACTACACCCACGAAGACGACATCGACTATTCCCTTATTTCGGGGAGTTTTTACCTCTCTCCGCCGGGTCGGCAGCCGGGGCAATACCGCGTGGGGCAGAGCCAGGAGCAAAAAACCGCTGACGTCTCGACGAAATTGCGACAATTCGGGCAAGATTTGGAACAGGCCATCAATACTCAACAGTACCAACGGCTGGAACCTTTGATCCAGGAGATGGCGGCGCTAAAAAATCGAGAAGCCTACGATTTTCTCAAAAATTGGATGCGGGAAAGGGGGGATGCCGTGGCGGCCCCTCAGCGGGCGCGGGTGTACCAAAGTTTGTTGGCGGCCCTGCAGGACCACCGCGAGTTGGACTGTCTGATCACCCTCTTGCGGCTGATCGACCGGGGGGCCTTCAGCGCGGAAATGGCAGCGCCCTACCTCACTAAGTTGACCAATATTTCGGTAACCGAAGACGGGCATTACGACCAAATGACCCAACGCTATTACCACTACATCGACTCGCTTCGCTCGCTGGATAATCTGCGACAATTCGGCTACGAGAAGCTGTACAGCTACCAAAAAAGCTTTTTCTCTCTGCCCGTCGATTACTACGGCCGCCTATTGAGCGATGAGCGTTCCTACTCCTGGATTCGGCACAATGCCCTGGCCGATCTGGTAGCTACGGGACATCCCCGGGCCCTGTTCTACCTCGCCGCCCAAGTCTACAAGGCCCGACCGCGACACCATCACCTCAGCCCCAAAGACGTCAGCCCTTACCTCGATTTGATCGAAGTGCTTACCCGCATCCCCGTCGAGTACCAAAACCGGACGGGCGATTACGAACCGCGCCCCGGTGATTTGGTGGCCCAACGCAACTTTTTACGCTACTGGGCCCGGCACTACACCGATTACGAGTGGGATGCCCACCAGGGGCTGTTTACCAATAAGCTGGAAGCGGCCGAGATCACCCAAAACTACGAAAGACTTTTTCGCCGTCTGCCTTCCCGCAACGACTCGGTGGCCATCGCCGCTTTTCGCCAACTCACCGAAGGCGAACCGGGGCAGATCATCGAGCTGGCCAAAAGTACCGCCAATTG
>CALCCH010000305.1 GCA_937899855.1 uncultured Saprospirales bacterium
CCGCTCCGACCAATCGAGCTCTTCGTAGTAGAGAAAGAAAATTTCGGGCATCAAACCCACCTCCGCCACTACCCGCCGGGGAATCATCATGGCGGCTCCGTGGATGTATGCCGTAGGGTGGGCCGCAGCGTATTGCCCGCGGTTGCGCTGCCTCTCCCCCAGCGTGCGGTTGCGCGCCGTGTAGGCCGTCAGGGGCGTCGTTCCCGCGTACTGGATGAGATCACGCTGCCCCTCCACCACCTCGGGATGGTAGAGAATCAGCGGACTGAGGGCTCCCAAACGGGGCCGGTCGGCGTAGGTCGCCAATAGGCGGGTGATGGTATCCGCTTCGAGCTCGGTATCGTTGTTGACAAAAAAGAGAAAATCGCCACGGCTGGCGAGAATACCCAGGTTGTTGCCCCCGGAAAAGCCCAGATTGGCTTCGCTGCGAATAAACTGGACTTCGGGAAAGTCCCGGCGAAGCGCGGGAATGGGATCGTCAACCGAACCATTGTCCACCACAATGACCTCCACCCGATCGTAATCGGAGCCCCGGAGCGAGACCAGCAGGTCCCGGGTCACTTCCGGCTGGTTGTAGTTGATGGTAATAATGGATACTAATGGTGCGGCTGCGGCCATGGCAGTGTGTGCTTTGTTCAGTCTTGGGATGGTAAAAAACCAAGCGCGAAGCCCATTCCCATGATCCTAGGATACGAAAAAAATGGACGGCGGTTGGTTTTTTACCGGTCTAAATGCGCGCCAGCTACGGACCGCCTAGGATTCTTTTTGAATCATGGCGGGTAGGGTACGCGAGATAATCTTGATGTCCAACCACAGGTTGTGGCTTTCGGCGTATTCGATGTCGAGGTCGATGCGCTCCTCGACGGTCAGGTTATCCTTGCCCTTAGGGTTCACTTGCCACAGCCCCGTCAGTCCCGCCGGGGCGAGGAAGCGCTTGGCCCAGTCGTCACGCGTCATCTGCTCGGCTTCGTACAACGGCAGTGGGCGATTCCCCACGATCGACATTTCGCCCCGCAGCACATTGAACAACTGGGGCAGCTCGTCGAGGCTGGTTTTGCGGATAAACTTACCCACCTTGGTGATCCGGGGATCGTTGTTGAGCTTAAAAAAGGAAGCCTTACCGGAGGTGTCGGCGTAGTGGTTGAGGTGTTTCAATTGGCCCAGCTTGGCGTCGGCGTCGACAACCATCGAGCGAAATTTCAGAAAGTCAAATTGTTGGTATCCCGTTCCGATCCGCTTGGATTTGTAGATGATGGGGCCTTTTGAGCCCAGTTTGATGAGCAGGGCAATCAGCAGCAGTACCGGGCTTAGGATCAGAATGGCCGTGGAGGCGAAAAAGATATCGAAAATGCGTTTGCCGAGGGGAATGCGAACGTCAAGGCCTTCGTTGGCGGAGTCTTCCGCCAGGATGGCTTCCTTGTGGTGGTTGAGGAATTCGAGACGGCGGTGCAGGTCGGCCCAGTCGACGGGGCGGGTGTAGCAGTCGTCCAGTCCCCGGCTTAGGCAGGCGCGGGCGTCGATGGGGGTGCCAGCGTCGGTGATGCTGACGAAGGGGATGACCTGTAGCTCGGGATGCTGCCGGATGGCGTCGAGCAGTCGGAAGTCATCGGCTTCGAGAAAGTGGTGGTCGCAGAGGATGGCGTAGGGCGATTGCTGTCCCGTAGCGTCCTGGAGCGAGGCTTCCAGCCAGTAGTAGGCCCGGAAAGCATTGTCGATGAAGATGGGCTCGATCTGTCTTTTTTCCAGTTCATTGCCATAAACCAACTCGTGGAAGTTCTCCTCCAGGCCGATGGCCAGGATCCTTCGGGTGTCGGTCAAAGTAAGAGTAGAAAAAGCGTTCATAAGCGTGTGATAGTTGAGCGTGGGTTTGTAATTTGCTGGCTAAATCAGATAAAGAGGGCTTGAGGATGCTGGTCCAAAATCCCGTAGATCGCTTCGCTTACTTTGGCAGGGTTGAATGGCTTGGGGATGTAACCGGAAATTCCGAGTCTTTTAAAGGGTCGTAGTTGTTGGGGGTTCTCCTCTCCAGTCACCAGTAGTACGGGGATGAGGCGAAACTGACCGCTACTGCGAAGATTGATTAAGAATTCGAGGCCGTTGATGCGGGGCATCTCCCGATCGAGCAGGATGAGGTCGGGCAGGTTGCCACGGCTGAGCCAGGACATTGCGTCCAGGCCGTCGCGACGGGTGGCCACCCGGTAGCTCTTACTGAGGTACTTGCCCAACAACAGTCGGATGCTATCGTGATCTTCGATGATGAGAATTTGCTTACGGTCTTCCATGATGTTTTAATGTTGATCGTCCAAAAAATGGAAGAAGGACATTCCTCCCAAAATGATTGTCATTCAGTGGTTTAATCAGTCAGGGGGAGTAATTATCATCGCGCACTATTCCAACGACCGAAGCAATCCGGCGTGGGAATGCCCGTCGAGGCAAAAGTACGATTGAAGAGAAGTCTAAAGGTTATTTTCTTAGAACTACAGAAAGTTGTTAGGGGGACGGTCTGGGAATCAACGGATTCTACAGAAAAGTAGAAACACAGAAATGAACAGGTGAAAAGTGTAAGTTTTGGCGCTGTCCATCGGATTTATATGTTCAAAGGACTTCTCAAAAGAACATGCTGCTATACTATATGTGACAAAGTTAGTCGATTTGACTTGCTACGGAAAATTTTAATCTGATTTTTTCCGCAAGCCTAGGTAAAATAATTGTAAAGGGGGTGGCACTTTGTCCTAAAGGGAGGTTAGGAGCATTCCTTTCTGCTGTGTTGCCCTACAAAATTACGGGCTTTTCACTTGGGAACCATACCCAAATCACGGTAAATATCACATAGTTGTTTTGCCTACTTCTTACTTAAACCGTTAACTATTAGGCGTTTCTGGCGATTTTACCCTACTTGGCGCGCCCGAAACGGCGCGGACCAGCAGAGCAAGCAAGAACCAAGGAAAAAGAGAGAAGGAGAAGAGCGACC
>CALCCH010000306.1 GCA_937899855.1 uncultured Saprospirales bacterium
TGTTGGGCTGCTGAATGAACTGCGCAAACGCCCGCGGCGGCGGGGGGGGCAAGGCGGCGTGGAGGCTTCGCGGTGGTGGATGGTACGGTGTCGTTGCTTAATGAGGTGGTCGCCGTAGATTTCGATTTGGGTGAGGAGTTGGCGGCGTTCCGCAACGCGCCCGGCCAGGCCGGAATCTTGGGCCAGCCGAGTTTCGAAGGCGCGGCGATCCTCGGGCGGGAGGCGATCCAGCAAGTAGTCGTCGATCATGGAAGTTTCGTCGGTGGCCATACTGGGGCTTAGCGTTTGGAACGAAAAAATAATTTCTTCAACAGCTTCATACACTCGGACTTGCGGTTTTTGGCGACCTGTTCGCTGGCGTAACCCATGGCTTGAGCGATGTCGCGCATCCGCATCCGATCGTAGTAATAATATAGCAATACTTTGCGGCAATCCTCTCCCATTTGCTCCAACAATCGGACCACCCGTTCCCGCTCCTCGGCTGTGATCAGACTGGCCACGGGCCATTCCTCGTCGGGGCTACTCATCGCCAGATCGTCGGGGTCCACCACGATTTTTCGCTTGGCCAGCTGTTTGAACCACAAGTTCCGACAAATCGAAAAGAGGTAGGCCTCCACTTTGAGGTCCGGGGCGAGCTGTCCGCGCCGGGCCAGTTTGAGCAGGGCGATCAAGCCATCGTGAAAAAGATCTTCCGCATCCTCGGCACTGCCCCGGTACTTTTGCACCACCTGGAAGACCTGCCGGTACACGTTGCGGTAGAGGTAGGTAAACACCTCGTCCAGAGCTGGGCCAGTGCCGTGCTGCAACAGCTGGATCAAGCGATCGGGGGAGTGGCTTTTCATCCTCGGGTGGTTAATTGACAATTCGAGCGCAAAAGATAAGCCCAAAATAGGTTTAGGGAACGGATTGGAAGTACTATTTTTTAAGCCTCGAAAAAAAAAGTGAAATTTGGCATTACCTTTTCTAAGAAATGGGAATGTATCAATTGTATCTGATGCAGCTAATCCTACCTCCCCAAAGAATCCAGAACCAAACACGATTATATCATAATTACTAAATACTGACAAACTATGAAAATGCCCGACTTCAAACTCCGCATTTGGGGGAGTCTATTTTTCCTTTTTCTTTTCGCTTATTCACCGCTCCAAGCATCGAGCACTCACCTTCAAAAAGCCAATGCCGGACCTCGCTACGACAGCCTCCGAATCATCGTAACCAATTGGTACAACACCCGGGGCTGCGCCTTTGGGGACCCCGCCATCGCCTGTGCCCAACTGGACAAGGACCAAACGCTGATCTTTAGCATGCGCCTACGCTGTCTGACCAATCAAATCGACAACATTCCCGGAATGCGCATCCGCTACTCCCTGTACGCCGAAACCCCCGGTGGAACCCAAATCAACGCCATGACCCAAGTGTTTACCAGTGGGATGTTCCGATCCGTGGTCTTGGAAAATGGGGAATCGGCTTACGAAGCTACCGTCCTCGAATGGGTTCCCCTGGACCAGGAATGTATTGAGGATGACTTCTACTTTTTTAGTGCTGTGTACGATTTGGTGGAAGACATCGAAATTCCACCCGGGGTTGATCCCGCCACCGTCACTTATCCGCCCTATCCCGTAGGTAGCTACCCTGAGGTCTTTGGGGTGGAGACCTTTGAGATCCCCCCCTCCGGTGTATACGTGACCGAAAACAAGCGCAAACGCGTTTGCTGCTACGCCGGAGAGGACCTGCCCCTCTGCTGTGATGGCGCTTACGTCCCCGAAGAATGCGAAGAGGATTCCAATGGCGGCGGCAGTGGGGGAGGCCTGCTCCGTAAGACCCCCGATGAGTTGCCCAACCAAATGGTCGCCAAAACCAATCCCTT
>CALCCH010000307.1 GCA_937899855.1 uncultured Saprospirales bacterium
AAGTACTGTAACGATAGTGATCCTGCCGACTATCCGCAAGGAAGCAGCCAGTTTTACCTCTCGGGCGATCGGGCGCACAGTGGTTCGGTGAGTATGAAGATTGCGGAGTCGGGAACCTATACCTTCCCCCAACGCGAACTGTACTTAGTAAAGGGCAAAACCTACGTGGTCAGCGCCTGGGTGTCCCGTTCGGGCGATCCCCGAGCGACTTATGCCGATGGGTCGATTAGCCTGGGGATACAGTCGGGAGGACAAACGACCGACCTGCCCCCAGCGGGTAGCGTGATCGACGGTTGGCAGCGGATTGAAGGCCTGGTGACCTACCAAGGCAACAACCAGGATCTTTCGCTCCTCATCAATGCCGATTTGAGTGGCAGCAGCGATGCCCTCTACCTGGATGATTTGCGTATTTACCCGGAGGATGGTAGCCTGCAAACCTACGTTTACGAGCCCCAGGATTACCGGCTGAGTGCTGTACTGGACGAAAACAATTACGCGACCTTTTACCACTACGATGAAGAAGGCAACCTGGTGGTCGTCAAAAAGGAGACGGCCAAAGGTGTCAAAACCATCCAGGAGAATCGTGCTTTTATCATACCCAACATTAACTAAAAATCAGTCATGCAGAAATATTGGATGATACTCCACGCGTTGCTCCTCCTCGGGGGGGCGCACTTATCCGCCCAGGATTTGCTCGAAACCTTAAAGCAGTCGAGAGCGGCTTACCAGGCACTGGAAAATTACCACGGTCGGGTGATTACCGAAAGCTTTGGAGAAGAAAATACCGATCAAGTGATCCAGACTACGGAGTTGACGATTCGGAAAGCGGGTAGTAAATTTTGGTACGACATGGGGGAGGTGGAGATGCTACTCAACGAGGACCACCTCATCAACATCAATCGATCGGAGCGGGTACTGACCTGCCAGGGAGTCGACCCGGAAGCCCTTGCGGCGAATCCATTGATGGCGGACCTGGCGGCGATGGTAGCGAATTTTTCTGAGATCAGCTACCGTGGCCTTAAGTCGGGCGAGCAGAGCTACGTTTTACGCGATGAGGGTGGCCCCGTCCCCCTGATGGAACTGTACTTTGATGAAGCCAATAAACTGCTGAATCGAGCGGTGTACCATTACGCTGAGGGTACGCTGGTGGGTAGCTCACGGGTGGAAATCCGTTGCGAACACCTGAGTTTAAATCCTCGCTTCCGCTCGGATATTTTTCGTAGTTCGCGTTTCGTCAACGTTCAGGGCAATCAAGTCCAACCGATTGAAAAATACCGAGACTACACCCTGATTCTGGGTGAGGGTTTGGAACGCGTTAATCCCTAAAAAATACTAGCTATGCAATTCAAAAATAATATTGGCTGGCGATTGGTTTTCGCCCTCTTGCTTTGTGGTTCGCTTCAGGTGGTAGTGGGGCAAAGTTCGGAATACGTCGTCTCCCTGGATCGGGCGAATCACCAGGAGGGTGAACAAATGGAAATTACGGACCCCGCTTACAGGCAACAAAACACGAGTAGTAGCGAAATCCGGCGTACCACGCGGGTGAGCTTGGTCTACAACCGCGCGGGACGAACGGACCTGGCCGGTGCGAATTGGTGGTACCGGATTTCCTACCGGGTCTACGCCCAAAATTACAACCTGCCCTTTGGAACGGGTACCCTGACGATTAGCCACCGCAATATTTCGTCCGGGGAGTACGAAAGCCTACGACAGTACGTCAATAATGTGGGGCAGGTCGGGCTCGACATCACCGCCATTGAAGCTAGTGAAGATGGTTTTCAGACCATTATCACCGACCCCGCGGCGATCAATGCTTTGGTTCCGGCCGACATCAACCTGGAGCTCCAACTCCAAGTGGATCGCTTCGATTATCTGGACCCAACGGTATCCCCCAGTGTTCAGGTACAGCACGACGCCAGCTCGCACCAGCTCGATTTGACCTGGAGCTTTATTCCCGGGGCGGAGATTTACGAGATTGAATGGTGGAATTTTGATCAGGAATCGCAGCGCTATGTAATTGGATATGTACCCACGCGCTGGGATTGGCAAGAAGCCGTTCGGGTGGAGACTCCGAGTCAGCGGTATTCTATTCCCCTGACTTATCCCGAGGGAAGGATTTACTACCGCGTTCGGGGGGTAGGGCGTTTTACCCAAAGCGTCAGTAATGTATACGATCAAAAGGTGAAGTCCAGCGATTGGTCGACGGTGGGATCATTTACGATTAGCGGTAATGACGAATTTGAAGCCGATCGCAACTGGCAATTTACGCAGACCTTTGCCGAGGAGGGCAAGCAGAAAAAAGTAATCAGCTATTTTGATGAAGGACTAAAAATCCGCCAGACCCAAACCAATTTGAATACGGAGGATCACACCTTGGTAGCGACCTCGCATTACGATGTGGATGGGCGTCCCGTAGTTAATATTCTTCCCGTACCGGCCTTGGGCAATAACGACCTGTTCTACAAACCGCGCTTTAACCGGGGCGCCGATCCCGGTGGCTCCCAACTGGGAGAGATGGGCTACAATCGACTGCATTTTGATCGGGCCGTATCGGCCTGTCAGCCGACGCTGGTGGATCCGCTGGTCGACAGCTACCAGGGGGAGTGGGGTGGCGCTGGCCATTATTTTTCCCCCCAACAATTGAACAATCCGGCCAGTGACGGTATCCACCGTGCCTACGTTCCCGATGCGCAGGGCTATCCCCTCACGCAGATGCGTTATCTGGATGATGGCAGCGGGCGGGTCACCGCCCAAAGTGGGGTAGGCGACTTTTATCAGTTGGGGAGTGGTCGGGAAACCCGGTACTTTTACTCCAGCACTTCCAACTACCGCCTCCAGCGCCTCTTCGGTAGTAACGTGGGGGACGCGGTTTACTACAAACGCAACGTCGTCCGCGATGCCAATGGGCAACTCAGTATTTCCTATCTGGACGTGGCGGGTAGGGTAGTGGCGACCGCCCTCGGTGGCGACAAGCCGAGCAATACCCTCACCCACCACGATCCGGACGGAACGAACGCGGCGATTCCGCTCCAGAGCATCACCGAGAACCTGCTGGACAACAACATCATCAGCGCGGACGGTAAGCGGAGTACCAGTAGCTATCCGCTGATGAACGAGGAGGAGGGCCAACGCGCTTTCTTTACCTACGACCTATCCGGGATCGACCAGCAATTGCTATTTGATGGTGTTCCCTACTGTGAATCCTGTGATTACCGACTATTGATCGAGGTCTTTGACCCCTGTAATCAAGCCGTGGTGCTGTTGGCACCGGGCGTGGGTAATCTGGCGAGTCTGTACAGTCTGGACCCCCTCAACGGGGATCACGGTGGTTCGAGTGATACGCGGATCGTACGGAAGATTGAAGGGAGTGATGCCTGCGATGGACCCTACTACGATGTATTTAGCAACGAACTAAAGTTTGACATCACCATGGACCAGGTGGGAGTGTATACCATCGTAAAAAAACTGGAGGTGATCGACCTGGAGGTCAACGATTTGAGCTTTCACGCCGTGACGGTTCCGGATTTACCCCTGGATGTTTACTCCTGTATTTTTACCTGCCCCAACTGCCCACCCAACGGCGATACCAACGATAATAATGGAGGTTCGACGGGCAGGAATTGTACCCTGCCCCAATATTGCGAGACGAGTGTGCTGGATAGCATCCTACTCCAAACGGACGGTTGTGAAAGCCTGTACAATCAGTTGATTCGGCAGGTATCGCCGGGGGGCTGTAAATTTGAGCAAAGTCCGCCCTGGTGGACGGGATTGATCGACAATATTGAATTTGAATACGCGCAGTCGACGACTATGGGGACTAATTCCGACTTACAAGCGCGACTGAGTAATCCGGCCCTTTGGCAGGACGTTTGGGCCGAATCTTTGATTCAGGCGCATCCCGAGTACGAGCGCTACGTATTGTGTCGCAATACGGAAGCCAGCCGGGAATTTGACCTGCGGTTGATGAACGCGCAATCTTGGCGAGACTTGAGTCCTACTTTACCCAATACCATCTTTATCAGCGATGGCGGAAGCCACTACAACGGGGATGGGACCAATGAAGTTCAGTTCCAAGACATCATGGCTTTGGACCCCATGTTTAGCGCGGCTTTGATGGAAGGCTTTTACGCTCACTACACCGATCCCAGCCAACAGGCGATCCCGCTGAGTGCGGATATGGTCCAAGCCGTCGCTACGGCCTTAAACAATTATGGTTGTGATGCGGCGGGTGGAGCTACTGCGATTTACAACTGTTTGGGGGCTAAGTTGGAGGCCGCCTTGCACAACTACACGATTCTCAACCCCGGGAATATCCTACAAGCCCACGTTGTAAAATTCTTGCTGACCCAATTTGTGGGAACGAGTCTGGAAATCAACCTCGATGCGGATGTAGAAGAAGAGGAGGACGAATTTGTTTTTCAATTGTTTAAGGCCATTTACTTAGCGGAGAAAGAGCGTATCCGTCGCGATTTGCGGCAGGATTGGGCTCCGGTATTGAGTGGTTCGGATCCCTGTCGGATTGTCGAGGAGACCCCTTTATTGGACATTGAATTTCCCACGGGGAATGGCTCCAACAGCCAGGCTGATGCTGATGCTGAACAACAGGCGTTTTGCGATAATCTGGAAGATACTCGGGTGGCCGAGTGGATGAATTTTATTACCGACTGTAACGACGGCACCTTTGATCTGGTTGGTATTGAAGCCAATTTGAGGACTTACGCCAGTGCTGGATGTGCGGGCGATAATCCGCTGATGTACATCCTTAGGGAAGATTGGAGCGCCCCCGCCGATCCCGCTTTAGATTTTGTCTACAACCAACTGGATGGAAACGGTTGTCACCTTTCCTTTGCGCAAAGCTACGTCTATTTTTTCGATTCGGTGTATCAAGAAATTCAGGTGGACAATACGACTCGGGTGATCCCCAAAATTGATACGGTAGATGTGTTGATTGAAGCCTACGAAGATTGGTGTGAAGAACAGTTGATGACGGAAAACATCTTTAAGGAAGAACTCATTCGTCAGGCCCTGGTCAATGAATTGCTGACGGCTTTTCTGGCCCAGCGTCGGTGTTTGACGGAGGACATCGAAACCTTCTACGTCAATTACGGCATGCGGGAATACCATTACACCCTCTACTACTACGACCAGGCGGGCAACTTGATTCAGACGGTTCCGCCGGCGGGGGTAAGACCGGTGGCCGAACAGCATTTTACCAATGGCAATTGGGATGGTACGGAGCCCCAGCACGAGCAGTTGACTCAGTACCAGTACAATACGCTGGGGCAGGTGGTACAGCAGTACAGCCCGGATGGGGGACAAAGCAATTTCTTGTACGATTACGCGCAGCGTTTGCGGGTATCGCAAGATGCGGAGCAAGCTCCCGATAGTCCGACGGCTGCGGAAGATTATTCCTTTACCAGCTACGACGCACAGGGGCGAATCATTCGGGTGGGGGAATTGAAAAATGTGGCGATTAAATTTGCGGATATTTCGGAGGATCAATTGAATACCATTGATTTCCCTACGGCCACCGATGGTGCGTATACGGATGTCGTCACCACGGAATACAACAATCCCGGCCTTGAGGATTCGGCGTTTGGGCAGGAAAACCTAAGGGGTCGGGTGAGCTTGACCAAAAATGAATTTGTGACCACTCGTTATACTTACGACGAACACGGTAATGTGAAGGCCCTCCAGCACCAGGTTGCTCAGTTGGATCAGCGCAAGGTTCGGGTGGATTACGATTACGATTTAATCAGTGGTAATGTACGGGAGGTGGCGTACCAGGCGGGTGAAATTGACCAATTTTATCACCGCTACGCCTACGATGCCGATAACCGGCTCACGGAGGTCCATACTTCTGATGACGGTGTGTTGTGGGAACGCGATGCGCGTTACGAATACTACCAGCACGGTCCACTGGCCCGGATGGAGTTGGGTGCGGATAAGGGGCAGGGATTGGCCTATTACTCCACGCTACTGGGGTGGACCATGGGGGCCACTGCGCCGGACCTGCCGGCGAGTGCTGACCCGGGGGGCGATGCCTGGCAAGATGCGGGGAACCTCCATCGAGATTTTGCGGAAGATCAGTCGGCTTACAGCCTGGCCTACTACGAATTTGACTACGCGCCCATCGACGTCAATTTACAAGAGGGCGTACTGGCGCGTAATTTTTGGTCCGCATTTGGGGGGTACAGTTTGCAGAACGATGGGGTCAATGGGCTGTTCAATGGCAACATTGCGGCCATGTTTACGGACCTTCCCCATTTTGATACCCCCAATCGTTCGGGGCTCAACGTGATGGCTTACCGTTACGATCAATTGCACCGGATCCGCGATGCCGTTAGTTTTTACAAAAGTGGGGAAACCACTAATGGCGGGCGGACGGAATTCAATTTGACGCTGGACAACCGTCACAACAGCAGCTACCGCTACGATCCCAATGGCAACTTGAAGATGCTACGGCGGGAGGCGCTCGCCAACGATGGCAACACCGTAGCGGCCATTGATAACCTGACCTACCATTACTACACCGATCCGAATAATCCCGAGCAGCACTTCCCCAATCGCCTGGAACGGATCACGGAACCGGCTCTGACGGACCCCCACTTTACGGGTACGGACAGCAGCGTTGAGAATCAGCCGCTGGGCAATTATCAATACGATAAAATTGGCAATTTGACCAAGGACCTCCAGGAAGGGGTTGATGCCATTCACTGGAATACCTTTGGAAAAGTTGAGCGGATTGAATTTAGCGACAATCGGGAAACCCAATTCACCTACGATCCAGCCGGCAACCGGCTGAGTAAGACGGCTATTGCCAATAATGGGGATCGGGAAACCAGTATTTACCTACGAGATGCGAGTGGCAATACTTTATCGATTTATGGAAAAACCGAGACGGCGGGGACTACCATTATTGCTCAAAAAGAGGTATCTTTATACGGTAGTAGCCGTATTGGCCTACAAAAGTTCATTGATCGAAATCTCACGGGTAGTGTGAGTGCCTTGCGCAGTCGCGAACGGGGTCAAAAGTACTTTGAGTTGAGCAATCACTTGGGCAATGTACTGGCGGTCGTTAGTGACTACAAAGCGGGAATATCCTTTTCTGGTGGGAGTGTGGTGGATCGTTACGAAGCGGTGGTATGGAGTGCGAATGATTACCGTCCCTTTGGGGAAGTGATGCGGGGGCGCAGTTTTTCGAGTCCGGTGTATCGTTATGGATTT
>CALCCH010000308.1 GCA_937899855.1 uncultured Saprospirales bacterium
TGGAAAATGGGTTGGAAAATAACGTCGGGGCCCCCGACGTCAAAGCGGACTTCCCGGAGCTCGAATTCCATCATGTTGGTGTACTCGGATTGGAAGAGGGAAAGGTCGACAAAACCGTTGAAATCGCCGATGCGGAAGCCCTGTTTGATCCCCACTTCCACCGTCCAGCCCGTCTCCGAGGTCAGTTCGGGATTGGGGGTAATGTTGAGGCTGCCGGCTTGGGTATTGATGAATTTCTCCGCCAGGGTGGGGAAGCGGTAGCCCTGCCCCCAGGAGGCGCGCAAAAAGCTGTATTCCGCCAGCTGGTAATTGAGGCCCAAGCGGAAGACGGGTTTGGCCTCCACCGAGCGGCCGCTGGCAAGGGTCTCCTCCAGGATCACGATCGAGTCGGGGCTATTGATGGCGTTGCGTTCGTAACGCAGTCCCGCCGAGACGTTGAGCTTGTTGAAAAATTTCTTGTCCAACTGGAGGTAAGCCGCCGAATTGCCAATCCGGTAGGTGGTATCGCCGTAGAGTTCGGCCTGGCTAAAGGCCAAGCTCCCTACCAGCCCCGTGGTGAGTACCAGATCGACCCCTTCGAATTCGCGCTGGAATTGGTATTCTCCGTAGATCAATTGGGAGGAATTGTCCTGGTTGTTGTCCACGTTGTTGTTGATGCCGTAGTAGCGGCCCAGGACTTTGTGGCGGTTGCCCGCCCGATCGAAGTAGGTGAGAAAGGGGTCGATGGTGTAGCGAAAGCGCTGGCGATCGCTAAAGGTGGTCGAGTCGCCCTGAAAGCTGCCGCAGGCGCACTCAGTACTGCGCCAGTAGAAGTAGTTTTCGGATTCTCCCAGGTTGAAATTGCCCGCCACTCCGGCGGAGAGGCGGTCGTTGAAGCGGTAGCGGGTATTGAAATTCAGCCGGGCGAAGCGGTCTTCGGTATCGGCCCGAAAGCTTTCCAATTCGTAGCCGAAGGCTCCGAGGACGAGGTCGAGTTGGTCAAATTTTTGGCGGTGGGCCAGGCTCAGTCCGCGTTGGAAAGGGGAGGCGGACCACCACTTTTTGTCCGCATCGCTGGGGGCGCCGTAGAGGGTATAAAAGGCGGAGATTTTGGTCTCGGGTTCGGATTTGGCGTAAGCCGTACGGATGTTGATGATGCCGTTCATGGCCGAGGAGCCGTAGAGGGCCGAGGCGGCGCATTTGATCACTTCCACCTGTTCGATGTTTTCGACGGGGATGTCGCTCCAGTTGGGGAATCCGGCATCCGCCTGGAGGGCGGGAATGTCGTCGACCAGGAGTAGGACGCGGCTACCGGCGCCGTAGGACCAGCCCGAGCCGCCCCGAATGTTGGCCTGGCCCTCGGCGATACTGACACCCGGAATTTTGCTTAGGATTTCGTCGGCGGTGGCCGTATTGCTGGCTTCGATGAGGCGGGGTTGGATCACCTCCATGGACACGGTGACTTCGCTGAGGGGTTTGGCGTATTTGCCGCTGGTGACGGTGGCGGTTTGGAGCAAGGTGGTGGCGCTGCGGAGTTGGAAATTGTATTCCCGGGGAGCCTCCGCGCTGATGCTCACCTGCTGGCGCAATTCCTCGTAGCCCAAATAGCTGACGACGACTTCCTGCTCGCCCGCTTGGTAATCAAAGCGGTAGCGGCCCTCCGGGTCGGTGACGACGCCCAGGTCCCCCACCCGGACGGTGGCGCTGATGAGGGCCTCGCCGCTTTCGGCATCGGTGACGGTGCCGTAGAGGGTCCCCTGTTGTGCTGAGGTAAACCGACTGATGAATAGACTTAAAATACTGATCAATAGTAATTTAGTGACGTTTGTCTTCATGATAAAAAACGTTTGTGGATGCTGTGAATGAGCAGTTCCGGGAATAGCGTTCGGTGTACAGTCGTGCGGGATTGTTGGCTCAGATCGAGTTGGGATCAATGGTATGATCGGTCGCAAAATAGAACATCCTCTCCGAATATGGAGTAGAATTTGGGATTTTAAATGAAAAAAACTGCCGATTACACAACGGAAAGCCCCCCTGAGCCGTTATGCCTGCGATTTAATCCTTCTACCTACGCTTTCCTGTGAATAAGAATTTGGCTGACCCGCGCTAGATGCGTCCTCCCGCTCCGAACTTTTGCGGAATTGACTTATCTTGGCCGCTGAAATGGTGATTCTAAACTAGGGTACGCTAAGCCTTACCCGCTACAAAACCTTACATTACATTTAAAAAAACTGCCTTTCATGAAAAAATCATTACTACTCTTTTTTGTCTTCATCGGTTTGGCTAGTACCGCGCTCCAGGCCCAATGCGTGCCCGACAAGAGCTTATTTGACATCCACGTTCCGCCCAACTACTTATTTCCTCCCCCATTCGATGCAGCAACCATGACGGGTGGTTTTGATGATACGGCCTGCGTAGGACGTTTCTACGAAATCGTACTCAATTTCGTCATCCCCCGCGAGGTGGAATTCAACGGTGCTACCCTCGTCGTATCGAACATCACCGTCGACGGCATCACGGGAATTCCCGATGGCCTTAGCGTTCAGTGTACCCCCGCAAGCTGTGTCTTTGAACCCATGGATTCCGTCGCCTGTGTCCTCCTATCGGGTACCATCGACGCTTCGGTAGCGCCTGGCGATTACGAACTGGGCATCGACGGAACGGCCAACGTCGGTTTTCCCATTCCCCTCAACACGCTCATCGCCGCCAGTGGTGGAGGTACCTACTTCGTCCGCGTGATAGATTCGAACAGCCCCGATTGCGTGGGCGTCGCCACCCGCGAGCTGCTGTCCGACCAACTGCGGATCCGTAGCAATCCCAACCCCTTTAGCGAACAAACCACCATCGAAATTAACTCCGATCTCAACGAAGACTTTGAGTTCCGAGTGCTCAATACCCTCGGCGCTACGGTGCACCAACGCGAGGTGCGTCTCGATCGTGGGGGCAACCAAATTTCCTTCGACGGTAGCGACCTGTCGGAAGGACTCTACATCTACGTGCTCAGCAACGCCAGTGGCTACGTCAGTGGCAAACTCCTGCTCCAGCGCTAGTCGACCCGCGCACAAAAAACGTCCGGCTCCTTGGCGAGTCGGACGTTTTTTCCTACATTTAGGCGATTTTGCTTGACCACCAAGCCACTCTTAATCCGTTTTCTTCCGTGAATCTGTTGGTTGGAGTCCGCTCCAAAACACTTTTTGTCCCGCCGCTGCGGGGTGAATTCCTATTGTTTTTTCAAAAACCAGATTCTTATGAAGCAAACTGTTTTACCCTCCTGCTTATTCCTCTTATTTTTTATCGTCTACTCGGGGTCGCTGGCGGCCCAGTGCCCCGGCTGCCAGGTCGATGTGCCCGGCGGTATCGCGGAAGATACCATCTTCTTAGCCCCCATTCCCGACGGACGTAGTGGGGAAGCTTACAGCGAAGACGTCAGTTTTCGCCTACCCTCGACGACCACACCCGTCAGCGACACCGACCCCAATATTCCCCCCAACCTCCCCATCGACGACATCGTCATCTCCTCGGTCAGCAACCTGCCTCCGGGCCTCTCCTGGAAAGCCAACCGCGACAACTACCAACCCGGCGATAATCCCGATGGCTGTATCAAACTCTGTGGTACGCCCCTCGTGGCGGGCTGGTACACCCTGGAGGTCAAGCTTACCGCCACCATCATCGTCGTCAGTCAGGAAAGTTCCTTTTTCCTGGAGATGTACATCGCTCCCCCCGTATCGAGCAACGATGGATTTACCATGACCAATACCGAAGGTTGTGGCGCGGTAGAGGTCGCTTTTAACAACAATATCCCCAGCAATGGCAATCCCGGCTATTCCTATTTCTGGGATTTTGGCAACGGCAGCACCTCCGCCGACGAAAACCCCAGCAATCAGCTTTACGATACCCCCGGAAGCTACGTGGTCGACTACACCGCCACGATCGCTCCCGC
>CALCCH010000309.1 GCA_937899855.1 uncultured Saprospirales bacterium
ACATTGAATGTTGGTACAATACCAGAAGGAGACATTCTGCTATCAACTATTTAACACCCAACGAATTTGAACAACTTTTATTAAATCATCCAAGAGCCGTATGTGCTTAACTTTTTCTCCTGCTTTTTATTGCAAGTCCAGTACCCTACCCTAGCACATTGTCCAATCCGGTCAAGCACCCGACTGACACGAATCGGCAACCTTGCCCCACGAGAAAGTGCTATCTTTAACCTGCGAAAAGATCACAACATGGAAAATGAATTCCGCTTTTTAGAGTTCGAAGGCATCCAGGTGGCGGCCTTTGTGGAAGGGCGTAGCCAAAACGAACACACGGGCTACTACTCCACCAACATTCTGTACTATGTACGCCAGGGGCAGTTCAACATCCGGCTCAGGAACCAATTGCACACCATTGAAACGGGCTGTTTTTGCATTGTTCGGAAGCATACCGAGGCCCACTACTTCAAAACCTGGAGTGAGAAGGAGGGCTGCGCCATCATCAACGCCATGGCCCTGCAGGATGATTTTATCAACGATGCCATCCGGGAGCTGGGGTATAAGATACCTACGAACAAGGTCTTTACTTCGGTCATCAACCTCAGGAACAACACCATTCTCCAGGGCTTGTACGATAGCCTAATGCTCTACATCACTGAAAATCAGGTCCCCGACAAACACCTGATGGCCCTCAAAACCAAGGAGGCCTTACTGGGCATCATCCAATCCAACCCCGATCACCTCGCCCTGTTTCACGAATTCTCCCGGCCAGTAAAGGCCGACCTAAAAGAATTTATCCATCACCACCTTACTTCCAACCTCCCGCTGCGTACCCTGGCCAAACTGTCGGGGCGTAGCCTGTCTACCTTTAATCGGGATTTTCGAAAAATCTTTAATGCCTCCCCCCCCGCCTGGCTGCTCAAAAAGCGCCTCGCCGAGGCCCGAAATATGCTACTGACTACGGATAAAAAAGCCTCCGAGATTTACCTCGACCTGGGCTTCAAAGACCTGGCCCCCTTTAGCCGCAGCATTAAGAAAGAGTTCCAGATCTCCCCGTCCGCCGTTGGCGCCAAAAAAATGTGACTAAATTTGACAAGTCTATTTTGGCACAATTCGGCAAGTAACTTTATATTAAAGAAGAGTAAGTTTGTTAAGTTAGCAAACTAGAGGAGGTTAGACCTACTGCCACCATTCGTTTCTAGCCACTCCTCTACCGTCCATCAACCTAAAAATACACCAATGAAAAGCTCCAGATTGCTGTTCATACTACCCCCCTTTTTGTTCGCCACCATCCTACTGGCCGCCAATATGAACAGCACCGAAAACCCCAGCGACGACCCCACCTCCAATACCCACCCTACCGAAAGCGACGAGAACTTCGACAAGATGATGGCGGTGCTGACCCACCAACGCTGTATCAATTGCCACCCCAGCGACAACATTCCCAAACAGGGAGAGGACAGCCATCCCCACTACTTCGGCATGGCGCGTGGCGCGGGAAACATGGGTTTTGAGGCGATCAACTGCAATGCCTGTCACCAAAGTGAAAACAACGATTACTCGGGCGTACCCGGCGCCCCGGAGTGGAGCTTGGCCCCCGAGAGCATGAAGTGGGAGGGCCTGTCGCGTACCGAAATTGCGGAATCCATGCTGGACCGGGCCAGAAATGGCGGACGCAGCCCCCACGAAGTGCTGGAGCGCCTCACCGAACACGCACTCGTACTCTGGGCCTGGGCGCCGGGCATCGGCGCCTCGGGCAAGCCACGGGAAGCCCCTCCCGTACCGGTCGACGAATATATCGAAGCCGTCAAAGCCTGGTTCGAAGCCGGGGCCATCATCCCCGCGGAATAATTTAAGCATCATCATTTAACCACAACCAATGAAAATAGCATTCACCATAAATGGACAAGCCCAATCCGTAGACATCGCGGATGGCAATACGCCCCTGCTCTGGGTGGTCCGCGATATCCTCCATCTGAAGGGTACCAAATACGGCTGTGGCAAAGCAGCCTGTGGCGCCTGTACCCTACACGTAGACGGAGAGGCGATTCGCTCTTGCTCGTACGCCGTCAAATTTGCGGCGGGCAAAGACGTCACCACCATCGAAGGACTGGGGACCCGCGAGAACCCACACCCGGTACAGCAAGCCTGGATGGAGTACGTCGTCCCCCAGTGTGGCTACTGCCAGCCCGGCTTTATCATGGCGACGGCTGCCCTACTAGAAAAAAATCCCAATCCCACCGACGAAGACATCGACAACAATATCGTCAACGTCTGTCGCTGCGCTACCTACGTCCGGATGCGCAAAGCCATCCACCGGGCAGCAGAACTGAAACAGTCCACCTCCCCAACCACAAATCAATAAACCATGAGTGAACAACAAGGAAAGCGCAAAGTATCCCGTCGCAAGTTTTTGGTACGTGGTGGGCTCGGTACCATCGGACTCCTCACCCTGGGAACCTACGTCTTTAGGAATCCCCTCCGCCGCATGGGCTTCGCCGCCGCGGAGACCCTCATCCCTCCCTACTCCGGTACCGGAACGGAAATCAACTTGTGGTTTGAAATTACCGAGGCCAATAAAGTGATCCTCCATTCTCCCAAGGTGGAAATGGGCCAGGGCACCTTTACCAGCCTGGCCCAGATTGTGGCGGACGAGTTGGACGTCGATATGGAACAGGTGGAAGTAAAGGCCGCCGCTACCGAAACCGGAATCGTGGATGGCATGAGTACGGGAGGAAGTTTGTCGATTGCTTCGCTGTGGATGCCGCTGCGGGAAATGGCGGCTACCCTGCGGGAAATGATCAAGACCGAAGCCGCCGCCAAGCTGCAACGCAACGTAGCGGACCTCAATACCAGCGCTGGAATGGTTTCGGGTGGTGGACAATCGCTCAGCTACGCCGAGGTGGCAGCCGGGGTACAGGAATGGAACGTTCCCGATACGCCCCCACTCCGCCCCACCAAAGATTACAAATTTATCGGTCGCCCGATCAAACGCGTCGACTTGGCCCCCAAGGTCTTTGGCGATCCCATCTTCGGGATGGATGCCGAGATGCCCGACATGCTCCACGCCTGTATCATTCGCCCCGAGCACGTTGGGGCCAAATTCAAAAGTGCCGATACCCGCAAGGCGGAAAGCATGCCCGGAGTGGTCAAAGTAGTACAGTTGGACGACTGGGTGGGCGTGATTGCCGAATCCATTTCCCAGGCCCTCGCCGCCAAGCGAACCATCAAGGTGGAATGGGACATTCCCAAACAGTGGACGGAGGCGGATATCCGGGAGCTGTTGCAAGTGGGCAAGGGCAATAAAATGATTACCCAGAAGGTGGGCCAAGCTCTCGAAGCGGAAGCCGAAGACGTCGTCTCGATGGAATTTACCAGCCCCATCGGTGCCCACGCCCAGATCGAACCCAACGGTGCGGTGGCCCTGGTCAAAGACGGGCGAGCCACCGTGATCCTGTCGACCCAGGTGATCGGCGTCACCCAAAGACAGGTATCCGAAGCCCTGGACCTGCCGCTGGAAAAGGTCAACATCATTCCGACCTATCTCGGCGGCGGCTTTGGTCGCCGGCTCAATACCAGCCACGCCATCCAAGCGGCCCAAATGTCGCGGGCGGTGGGCCGCCCCGTCAAGTATTTCTTTACCCGCAAAGAAGAATTTCAGAACGATACCTTCCGCCCCCCAACCCACCACATCATGCGGGGCAAGCTGACGGCAGCGGGCCGTCTGGAGGGTTTGGAACACCACTACGCCAGTGGCGATGTTGCCATCAATTCCGTCATCGTCCCCCAGGCCCTGCACAGCATTCTGGGGACCGACATCGGTGCGATGCGGGGGGCCAACCTCTACTACGACAAGGTGCCCAATCACCGGGCCGTCCAGTGGCACACCACCCTCCCCTTCGCCACGAGCTGGTGGCGGAGCCTGGGGCTGCTGGCCAATATCTTTGCCGTCGAAAGCTTTGTGGACGAAATGGCTATCCGGGCTGGAAAGGACCCCGTACAGTTTAGGTTGGACCACATCAGTGAGGAAGGCTTCGGGCCGCGTATCCGCGCGGTGATTGCCAAGGCGGGAGAACGCTATCGGGACGGTGTGGTCCGGGGGCGGGCCATGGGTTTTGCCGCTTCGATCGATGGGGGTTCTCCGGCGGCGCACGTGGTGGAGGTGTCCATCGAGGACGAGGAGATCAAGGTACACAAGGTACTCTGCGTATTCGACTGCGGCGTGGCCGTCAACCCCGATCAGGTCAGGGCGCAGTGCGAGGGTTCCATTGTGATGGGGATGAGCGGAGCGATGCACGAAAAGATGACACTCAAGGACGGACAGCTCTACCCCACCATCTACGGCCCCTACGATATGGCGCTGATGCGGAACACTCCCAAGGAAGTGGAGGTGGTCCTAATCGAAGGCGCCGATACGCCCTTCCCCGTTGGGGAGCCCCCGATGGGGCCGATTGGGGCGGCAGTTGGCAATGCGGTACGACGCCTGACGGGGAAGCGACTGACGGAGCTGCCCCTACGCTAATCCTGAGGCCAAACGAGAGGCCAATACCTCTTCTACACCAATTGTAATACCGCAAATTAAAGATTTCTAGCCGGTGGGGTTGATCGCAATCCCACCGCTTCCGCCGTCTATCCCACACGTCCCCATTTCCCCCATTTCTCGGGCTTGTCTATCGAATGTTCATTGATTTTTGGGTAAAAAAGCCATTGTTCATCATTTGTTGATTGAATGGTTATCGCTTGTCGTGCGTCCATTTTAGGAAGGAGAGGCCAAGCGCCGCAACTTTGTAGGGTCAATACAAAAACGCCAAACGAGGCGATCCATTGACCACGTGATTTATCCTTTTCTTCACCAAACCTCTCCTCATGAATTACCCACTCCTATTTGCAATTTGGCTCTCGCTGGGTACCTACACCCTCTACGGGCAGGCCCCCGGCGACCAGCGCCCCACCTTGTACTTACACCCCCACCTGACGGCCCCACCCCAGGCTGACCGCGCCACTCCCGACGACTGGCTCGTGATGATGGACGGTGAAACCTACTTTGCCAATGCCCAGGACGACCGGCGCAGCCCCGGCTACCAACTCGCCCCCATCCCCGTCAAAGCGGGCCTCCACCACCTCGACGTCTACGCCCCCCATGGCACGGCCCCCGA
>CALCCH010000310.1 GCA_937899855.1 uncultured Saprospirales bacterium
GCTACCTGCCCTCCCTCACGGACCTCCTGGCCCTGGCTGGCGATCGGAGTCGGTCTCTGGTGGTACTCTGACGGATCGCTCGTAACCGCAACCAACTGAGTGCCCTGTTGTTTTCGATATTGCTGATGTTGGGGCACTTTACCATCATTCCTTTTATTGCCCCCTACATGCAGCTCAACATTGGGTTTAGTGATCACGAAGTGGCCTACATCTATCTGGTGGGGGGACTGCTAACCGTTTTTTTACTGCCCTTTTTCG
The DNA here is from genome assembly GCA_937899855.1 of uncultured Saprospirales bacterium. Lineage (GTDB taxonomy): Bacteria > Bacteroidota > Bacteroidia > Chitinophagales > Saprospiraceae > CALLVY01. The sequence continues at coordinate 259 of CALCCH010000310.1, forward strand.
GACGCTTGGCCGATCGGGTGGGCAATCCAAAAGTCTTTACGGGGGCGAGTGCTCTGGCCCTGTTTTCGATCCTGGCCATCACCAATCTGGGGCCCGTCTCGATCGTCATTGCCCTGTGCGTAACCTCTTCTTATTTTGTGGTGTCTAGCGGCCGCTCGGTACCCGCCACCACCATGGTGACTTCGGTGGTTGACCCCGAGCACCGGGTGGGCTTTATGAGTGTCCGATCATCGGTCAATCAACTGGGGCTGGGACTGGCTTCCCTCATTTCGGGCTCGATTGTCATTGAACAAAATGGGGCCTTAGCCAATTACCACTATGCAGGTTACTTTGCGATCTTCATGAGCATCCTGGCCATTTACCTGGCCTGGCAGCTCAAGCTCAATCGTTCGGAAGGAGAATGGGTCCCTTCGCGGCATACGGCCGACAAAAGGAATTAAATGCGGCGGTGGAGTAATAATTGAGCGTTCGCAAACGATTATTATATTGTATTTTAGCAAAAACACGAACAGATAGGCGATGAGCAATTCAAGAGATTATCAGTTCATGGTAGATTTTACCCTCCCCGAAACGCTTTCCGAGGAGTTTATGAGTTTGATCCCGTACCAACGTGCCGTGATCAATAAATTCTTTAAGGAGGGAAAAATGCTCAATTACGCCCTGTCGCTGGAGAATTCCCGGCTGTGGGCTGTTTTTAATGCCAATTCTGAATTGGAAGTGATGGAATACCTGGCTGATCTTCCCCTAACGGCTTACATGGAAGTGGAGATCAGTATGCTCACCTCCTACAATACCACCGAGCCCGCCATGCCCCACTTTTCGCTGAATTAACCCCATTCCTTCCGCATTCATTTCCACAGTACTTGGTAGCGTTCCACTTGCTCTTCGTTGACCTTGATGATTAGCAGGTAAAGCCCCCGGGGGAAAATGGCCAGGTCAATGGTCTTTAGGTAATTGCCCGCTGGCTGCTGGGGATAATCACTCACCGATACGACCTTTTCCGCCAGATTGACCAAACGAATGTTGACCGGGCCCGATTGGGCCAGGCGGTATTTGACTTGAAGCTGTCCAGTCCGGAGGTTGGGAAGGAGTTCGGGCAAGTCCCGCCAGGGATGATCGTCAACCGCCCAATCACTCCGCACCCGATATTCCTGCCACTGTCCCCGGTGTCTGAACCGCAATCGGTAGTGCAAGGATTGGCCACGATCGGGCAGCCACTGGGCGTCGGGAATGCGGTACTGTCCACCCCCTCCTCCCTGTGCTTTGACGGCGGCAATGGTCCGAAAATTTTTACCATCCGCCGAGCGTTGCACTTCGTAGACCAGCGGTCCGTTGTGTTCCCCCTTGGAATGCCATTCGATGGTGGGCGTTTGCCGAGCAGCGGTTTTGACGGCAAAGCCGCTGATTTCGATGGGGGGAGTCCGTGGGGGCTCCGCGGTGGCGGAAAGGACGGCGTTTTGGGAGGCGGTCCATGGCTCCGCATCCCGACTGGTGGGGGCCGCCAGGGCCAGGGCGGCCTCGGTGGCGCGCGGGTACAGGTAGAGAACGGCGCCGTGGCTGGGCTTCCAGAGGTCGAGCCTGGCGGGTGGGCTAAAGATATCGTAGGGCGATACCTCGGCCACCTCCTCGGCATTATCGGTCTTGACGGTACGCACCTCGATCTTATCCCAGTCTACAAAAATCCATTTGAATTGGTTAAAGCTACCGCTGTTGCGGGTCCACTGCTTGTCGTCGTTGTTGCGCCGGAGGGGAGCCCCCCAACAGCCCTCGCCGACGTATACGGTTCCTCGCTCATCGTCGCGGATAAAACCTTCGTCGCTGCCCGATTCCCGGGAGGGGCGGATGGGCCAGGTGGTCTTGACGACGTGAGCGTCGGACTCCACCACCAGATTGACTTGGTGTTCGTAAAACAGGGAGCCCCAGTGCACGAGCTGGGTATTGCGTTCGGATTTGCGGTGGGTATGGGGACGCATGCCGTAGTGGTACTGCGCCATTTTCCACCGTTGGGGGCTGGTGCTCAGTTCGCGGGCGAGCCATTCTTTTTGGCTGCCTCCGGCGGCGATGAGGGAGTTGAGGGTAAATACCTGGAGGAGCTTACCCCCCAAGCTCAGGCTGTAGTAGACCTGGGGGTGGGGGACGTCGAAGATTTCGACGATGGTTCGGTTCGAATATTCGTGGTTGCCCCGGGTGGCGACGATGGGGGTGAGGTGACCCTCGGGGCTGATGGTGTGCTGCCAGTCGTCGAGCCATTCTCGCCACTCCCGGTCGGTATCGCCACCGGTCATGTCGCCACCGAAGAGGACGCAGTGGGGGTGCAATTTGGCCACCAGCAGGTTGGCACGTCGGCGCGCGTCGCGGTAGTTGCGGGAATCGCCACCGGCGATAATGGAAAGGCGTTCGTGGGGATCATCGGGGGCGGTGCGGAAGCTCAGGCGTCGGCTCTGCCCCTCGCTATCGACGATCAGGAAGTAGTAGATCGTATTGGCTTGGAGGCCACTGAGGCGGACGAAGTGATGGCGCAGCCCTTTAAAATGGACCACCCGATCGGGCTCCTGTTGTTGACTGTAGAGCTGGGGGTCGTTACCCCCGTCGAAGGCATCGTAGTACAGGACGGGGTTTTGACCGGAGATTTGGCTCCAGGCCACCACCATGGTCGTGGCGGGGTCGGTACGCCACATACAGCGGTAGTGGTCGGTTTTGGCGCCACCGCTAAAGGCCAGCAGGGTGAAGGTGAGGATTAGAAAAGGTGAGCAATAGCGTTTCTCCCAGCCCATTGTGCTGTGTTTTAAGTGTACTCCGGTATCATTTCCAAGAATGAATTCCCAACAAAAGTAATCAATTCGACGGCATTTGATAAGTGCGCGCTTCAATAAAACGGTTATACGCGAAGAAGGCCATTTTGTTAGTAGAAATATCGTAATTTTGTAATTCCCTGATTTTGGAATAAAAAAAACCGTCATGATTAAAGACCCGTTGATTTCCGGCTTGTTGGCCGAAGAATTGGAGCGTCAGCGTCACGGAGTGGAGTTGATTGCTTCGGAAAATTTTGCCAGCGCCGCTGTGATGCAGGCGATGGGGAGTTGTTTGACCAATAAATACGCCGAGGGCTACCCCGGCAAACGCTATTACGGAGGCTGTGAAGTGGTCGATAAAGTGGAACAGCTGGCCATCGACCGGCTCAAGGAGCTCTTCGGAGCCGAGTACGCCAACGTCCAGCCGCACTCTGGTGCTCAGGCCAACGCGGCCGTTTTCCTCGCCATCCTCCAACCGGGAGATAAGATTTTGGGCTTTGACCTCGCCCACGGGGGCCACCTTTCCCACGGATCGCCAGTGAATTTTTCGGGCAAGGTATACGAGCCTCACTTTTACGGCGTCGAGCAGGATACCGGCCTGATCGATATGGATAAGGTGGAGGCCATCGCCCTCCGCGAACGCCCCAAGCTGATCATCTGTGGGGCCAGTGCCTATTCCCGCGATTGGGATTACGCCCGCTTCCGCGCCATCGCCGATCAAGTTGGCGCGCTGCTCCTGGCCGACATCGCCCACCCTTCCGGCCTGATCGCCGCCGGCCTGCTCAACGACCCGCTGCCTTACTGCGACATCGTAACCTCTACGACCCACAAAACCCTCCGGGGCCCCCGCGGTGGCATCATCATGATGGGCAAAAATTTTGAAAATCCCTGGGGACGGACCACCAAGAAGGGGACAGTTATCAAGATGTCCTCCATCCTCAACAGTGGCGTCTTCCCCGGTATGCAGGGCGGCCCCCTCGAACACGTGATCGCCGCCAAAGCCGTCGCCTTCCACGAAGCCCTCCAACCCGAATTCCGCTCCTACGGCGAGCAGGTCATCCGCAATGCCCAAGCCATGGCCCAGGCCTTCGTCGAGCGCGACTACAAGCTGATCTCCGGTGGTACCGACAACCACCTCATGCTCATCGACCTCCGCTCGAAGGGCGTGACGGGCAAGCAAGCCGAACAGGCGCTGGTCCGGGCCGATCTGACGGTCAACAAGAATATGGTGCCCTTCGATACCCAATCGCCCTTCGTCACCTCCGGTATCCGGATCGGGACGGCGGCCATCACCACGCGGGGCTTCCGGGAAGCGGATTGCCGCAAGGTCGTGGAATGGATCGATGACATCATCAACAACATCGACAACGAGGCGCGGATTGTCGGTACCCGCCACGAAGTCAACGATTACATGTCCGCTTTTCCGCTCTACGCCGAGACGCCGGTGATGTAAGGGATGCGAAAAGAGGAGCCTTGACGACGCCAGTGGGACCCTGCTTCCACTGGCGTTGGTGGTTTGGGGGGAAGAAGGAATAGCGGATATTGTGCGGAACCGTTCGAGACTTTGAGAAGCGAGCCGTAAAAAAGAGGGAGCTGGAAAACTGTGATGGCGAGGAGGGGTAGACTATGGGAATGTAGTGACGATGTTGATCGAAGGGATGAGTAGAAAATTAAAATCAGAGCTTGGAAAAGCAGCTTTGGGGCGGAGGCAGAATTTGGGGCTTGGGTGGGCCCACCCACAAGGTGTGATCGTTCACCACACCCCTTCGCGGTCACCGTATCGGGATACAGCTCCGCTACCCAGACCCAGAGTATCCAACTCTGTTCGTAGTTAAAAATCAAGTTTTTCTCCACTCGAGAATCAGAAAAACTCCGTACATAGACGTTTTTGGCAGGTAAATTCCATAAATCCAAAGTTACAAAATGTCCGAAAATCGCCTGGAAGGCTTGAAAAATAAGGAAAAAATTTTTTCAAAAAAGTTGGCCCTCCGGCCAAAATGAATTTTCTACCCTAGCAAAATGGCACTACAATGAAACAACACCAGTACCAAATCGATCTCCAATGGACGGGCAACCGGGGGGAAGGGACCCGTACCTACCGCGCTTACGATCGCGAGTACCAAATCCACGCGCCGGGCAAAGGGGCGCCCATTGCGGGCTCCTCTGATCCTTCCTTCCGTGGTAAGGCAGCGCACTACAATCCCGAAGAATTGTTGGTCGCTGCGCTGTCGTCTTGTCATATGCTGTGGTACTTACACCTCTGCTCGGTCCGGGGCGTCGAGGTAGTGGCTTACGAGGATCGGGCTGCGGGGACCATGCTGGAGGAGGAAAAAACGGGGAGTGGTCGTTTTTCGGAAGTGTGCTTGTACCCGCGCGTGACGATCACCCGGGCGGATCAGGTGGCCTTGGCCGAGCAACTCCACGCCGAGGCGAGCCAGCACTGCTTTATTGCCAATTCCTGCAATTTTTCCATTCACCACGCACCTTCGACCACCGTGGTCGGCACCGTTTAGGCCTCCGTTTCTTCGATCAGCTGTTGGGCAATTTCGGGGTGTTCACTCAGGAAATCCTTAAAGAGTTTTTGACTGACCACAAAGGTGATTTTTCGCCCAAAATTACCCGCTTCCTTGAGGTGGATGTGGATGGAACGGAAAAACAGGTAATCGCTCTCCGTCATTTTCTCAATATTGTGGTAGGGGTAGCGGTAGGTCTTGAAGTAGTTGGTGACGTATACAAAGTGGGGGTCCATTTCCACCCGTTTGAGCCGCATCACCGACCAGTACAGGACCGCCACTCCGAAGAGGAAGAAGCCAATCATCCCGATGCGGATGCTGAAAATCGAAATCCAGCCGTAAAAATCCTGCTCGGACAATAGCAGGGCCCCCGCTATCGACCCAAAGAAAACCATCCAGAAGGTGGGGAGAAAAAATTTGAGCAGAATGGTAGCCGAGGTGGATACTCTTTGCATGCTAGTTGGTTTAGATTCAACGCAGTTCCGCTTCGCGGCGACGTTCGACGCGTTTGGCGATCAGGATACTGCCCTCGTACAAGAAGTAAAGGGGGCAACCGATCAAAATTTGGGTGATGACGTCCGGTGGGGTGAGGAAGGCCGAAAGGATGAGGATCAAGACGAAGGCGTGACGGCGGTACGTCCGCATGAACTGAACACTCAACAAGCCCACCTTAGTGAGAATAAACACGGCGACCGGAAGCTGAAAAAGGATACCAGTTGGTAGGGTAAACATCGTCATGTAGTTGACGAAGGAGGATAGGGTAGGCGCGTTGGTAGCCCCCATATCGTAATTCCCCAAGAAGTTGATGGCAAAAGGGGAAATGACGTAGTAACCAAAGAGGACCCCCATCATAAACAGGAGGGAACAAATCACTACTACGCCCCGCGCCGCCCGGCGTTCCTTGGGCAGCAGCCCCGGCCGGATAAAACGCCAGATTTCGTAAAAGATGTAGGGAAACGCCACCATCAAGCCCAGGACAAAGGATACCTTGAGGTGGACCATAAATTGTTCACCCAATTCGCGGGTAATCAGTTCTAATTTGGGGGGCGTCATACAAACGGCATCCGAGAGCCCGCACAATAGGCGGTAAGTAAAAAACTGGGGGTATTTGGGGGCGAGAATGACGTGCTCGAATACGGGTTTGCCCGCTGCGAGTACCCCAATGGCGATCACGGCAATGGCAATCACCGAACGGATGAGGTGCCAGCGCAATTCTTCCAGGTGCTCCAAGAAGGACATCTCCTTTTCTGCGCTGTCTAGGTCGACCTGATCGACATCTACTTGATCCAGTGGCATGAACTCCTAATTTTATACAAAGGTACAAAATTCG
>CALCCH010000311.1 GCA_937899855.1 uncultured Saprospirales bacterium
GCATGCAAACCCCGCCCCCACAAAATCACCAGGCCCCGAAACGCAGCAAACGCTTCGGGGCCTTCCGACTACCTGCCCACACGGCCCTAATTCTGACCCGGCTGCGACACCACGTGGATGTCCATCTGCGGGTACGGAATGCCAATACCGGCCTTGTCAAACTCCTTCTTCACGTTCTCCTGCATGTAAAAATAAGCGTCCCAATAATCCGCGCTGTTTACAAAAGGCCGGGTCGCCAGATTGACCGAGCTGTCGGCCAACTCGGCCACCACCACGCCCTGCGCCGGATCGTCCAGGATGTGGGGGCATTCCTTGCCCACCCGGAGAATGATCGCGCGCGCCTGGTCAATATCGTCGGTGTAGCCGATTCCAAAGGTGAGCTCCACCCCCACGGTACCCTGACCCGAAATGTTGGTGATCACACTGCTCGTCACCACCCCGTTCGGAACGATGATGCGTTTGTTGTCCAGCGTGCGCAAAACCGTATTGAATACCTGAATTTCTTCGACCGAACCCGTATTTCCGCCGCCAATATCCACCAAATCCCCTACCTTGTAGGGCTTGAAGACGAGGAGGAGGACGCCACTGGCAAAATGCCCGAGGCTGCCCTGGAGGGCCATCCCAACGGCAAAGGCCAGGGCCCCAAAAATGGCAACGAAAGAAGTGGTCTCCACCCCAAACATGCCCGCCACCGCCAGCAGCAGCATGACCTTGAGGCCGACGTTGACCAGCGAGGTGAGAAAGGGCCGTACCGTGGCGTCGATGCCCTGCCGCTCCATCGTCCGGGCCACCGCAGTGGTGATGGAGCCGATGATCCAAAAACCGATGATGAGGGTGAGCAAAGCACCCACCACTTTGGGCGCATAGCCGACGGCGAGCTCGATAAGTTGGTTTACATAGGTGTTCATAAGTATGTCGTTTTTGAACTTTGAGTAAAATTTGTTATCAATCTACTCATTTGGACGTGGTTTCCCGTAAAAAGTCATCCTTTTAATCCAAATTTAATATTCAACGTGTCGGAAAAGAAGTACGTGAGCAAGGCCGCCGCCCTCGACAAACTCCAGCGCTATTGCGTTTATCAGGATCGTTGCCACCAGGAAGTACGCAGCAAATTGCTCGACCTGGGCATCTACGGTGACGACCTGGAGCAGATTATCGTCGCCCTCATCGAAGACAACTTTCTGAACGAAGAACGTTTTGCCCGCTCCTTCGCCCGCGGAAAATTTCGCTTCAAACGCTGGGGGCGGATGCGCATCCGACGGGAATTAAAAAGACGCGCCATCTCGGACTATTGCCTGCGCAAGGGCATGGAGGAAATCGAGGAAGCCGAGTACCAACGCGTACTGTACGAGGTGGTGGAAAAAAAGTGGGCAGGTACCAAGGCTCCCAATGATTTTCAACGCCGCAGCAAAGTGGCGCAGTACGTTATCAACCGCGGCTTTGAGTCCGCCCTGGTCTGGGAAATCCTACGGGAATTTGGGGAATAAAAAGCTCCGCCGCCGCTAATCAAAACCTTTCCCCAATACCTCATCCAAGCCCTCTTGGAAAACAGCGTAGTCCGCCAGGTTGCGGTGCCCCCCACCGGGAATGGTGTAAAAGCGGTCCCGCTCCCCCAGCAAGGGCTGGAGGGCCCGCGCCGAACGGTAGCGCACCACCCAGTCCCGCGT
>CALCCH010000312.1 GCA_937899855.1 uncultured Saprospirales bacterium
GCCGACAAGGGAGAAGTACAGCCATTGGCATCGGTCACCGCTACTTGGTAGGTACCGTTGTTGCTGACGTTGGCATCCAAGATGATGGGGTTTTGGGCATTGGAGGTGTAGCCGTTGGGGCCCGTCCACTGGTAGGTATCAGTGGCCGAACCGCTGGCAAAAAGACGAATCACATCGTCCTCGCAGTAGTTGCCCCCCGCTACGTCGCTGGTGGGCGTCGGCGGACTGGGAAGGCTGTTGACCACCAGGGTCAGGGTGTTGGACGTATCCGAAGTACAACCGTCCACGTCGACGATGGTAAAGTAGTCGCCCGCATCACCGGTAGTGACGGGGTCGATGATAATTTCAAAGCTGGAAGTCGAAGTGATAAAGCCCGTTGGGCCGTACCAGGAATAGGTCACGATACTACCATTGTAATTGGTGGTACTGGAGATGGTAGCGCTCTGGCCTTCACATACCGGGTTGGTATCAAAAGTGATAAAGGGATCGATGGCCAGGCCGTTGTTTTTGTTGATCGTATCGCAGGACTCGTGGTTGTAGTTGTTGATTTCACCGGGATTACTCGCGTCACCCGTCCGCTCTACACCGAGAATATTATTCGGGGGACTGGCTAGTCACACCAGATCGGTCGACTGTAAACTTTGCCAAGTGAGGGTCGCACAGTTTTCTACGTCTTCACATTCATTGGAAGCCGGGTCGTGTTGTACCCTAAAGCTAATCAAGCAACTGGAGCCCAGGGGCAGTTCGTCAAAACTCAGGGAAATCGTTCCTCCCGTCGTAGGGGAAGGGTCGTCGACGAAAGTCGGCGCGGCGGGGCAGGTTCCTCCAATGGAACCCGTTACAAAACGCAGACCCGCCGGTAAAATATCTTCCAGGACAATGTCCTTAGCTACCGTATTGGAAAGCCCCGTATGACTGATCTCCAAACCGACGATGGCCTCGTCGTCCAAATCAATGGTATCGGGGCTAAAGGTCTTGGTGACGATAATGTCCGCTTCGAGAATGGTGACGGGCAGGCTGGTTTCCACCTCCAAAGTACCCGGCCCGTTGGGATTGTCCCAAACGATGCCGACCGAGTTGTTGAGCGCTTGGCCACGGATGTTGTTAAAGGAGTTGAGTACAATGGCCCGGTATTCGACCGTGATGGTCTCCACCGTACTGTTGTCAACGTCGTTGTTGACCACGTTGCCCAAGGAAATGGTAGCCACGCGATCGACATTGACGTCGCCCGTACCATCGTTGGCAAAGCTGACTTGGGGAGCTTGGTTTAGGACGGGAAAACCACCCACTACGCTGGTGCTAATGCCGGCGTCGGCATAAACGGTATCGATGTCGATAAAGGCCAGGCCCCGATCGAGGCTATCGATAATTTGAGCATTGAACAACTCCCCCTGGGCCACCTCAATGGTTGCCGTATAGGAAATGATTTCGCCCACGTGGACCTCGGTGAGGTTGCCGCTGTAATTGGGGGCAATGCTGCTGATGGTTTTGTTACTTACGGGAGGTACAATCTCCACCGTAGCGTCGTCGGTATCCGAGGAGCGTACCGTACTCCCCGCCGGAGGATCCCAGCTGGCGGTAGCGGTATTGGTCAAAATCTCCCCCAGATCCACGTCCGGGTCTATCGCACAACGGTAAGTAATCACCACCTCGCCGTTGGGCGGAATCGAATCTTGCAGCACCATGGTCCCCGCAAAGGGATCACCCGTATAAGCAACGGCCCCACCGATCTGATCGACGACCGTAATGATCCGGTGCCCATTGAGCCCGGCGATGTCGGGATCGGTAACTTCAACGTCCAGCGCCGAACCGGAACCCGTATTTTCAATCGTAATGACAAAAGTTACCGAGTCTTGAGCGCGCGACTGCGTGATGTTGCCATCGGGAGGCGTAGCCACCGGGCTGATCGTGGCGTTGGCGGTAGGATTATCACTGAAAATAACCCCCTTGGTGACGTTGACGTCCGCTTCCGCCACGTAAACGCTCGGCCGACCGCTATTGATGGTGGTACCGTCGTACACCCAGCGCCCGCGATTGCGAATCCGGCGGTTTTCTACGTTGTTGGAAATATTGGTGACCAAGGCGGTGTAGGTAAAGGTAATCGTCTCGGTAGTATTGTCGTCGGTATTGCTGTTGGTGATGTCCCCCAGATCGAGATTGAAGGAAGATGCTCCCGCAATACCCGTTCCCACAAAACTGCTAAAACCACCCGCCACCGTCGTACTCAAAGCGGGATCGGCCACCACGGCCGTCATCTGCACAAACTCCATCCCCGGCGGGTTGGGCGTAATCGCATCCTGCAGGCGGCTGTCCACCGAAGTTCCCTCGGGAATGGTCACCTCAATCTGGTAAGTCACCACATCACCAATCTGTACCGAATCCGCCGCCCCGGAGAAATTTGGCGCAATCCCCAGCAGCGACTTGCTGATGCTGGGACCGGCGATCGTGACGGTGGCATCGTCGGTGAGGGTGGGAATCGTGGAAAACCCGGGTTGGGCGGCGTACTCCACCGAGGCGGTATTCTCCAAGGTCTCGTCCGGCTCCACACCAATGCCACAGGTACAGGTGTAGGTCAGCAAAAGCTCATCCTGCCCATTGCCCGCTACCCCATCGTCTTCCTGCAAGGGATTGGCGTTGTCGATGACCAAGGGAGTGGTAAACAAATCGCCCGTATAATTGGCCGGACTGCTTAGGACCGTACCGTCGGCAAAGGCCACCGAACTGAGCGTACAATTGTCCAGGTTGGGGGGGCGGGTATCCCGAAGGGTGAGGTCAAATGCATCAGCCCCACCGGTATTTTCGACCGTAATGACGTAGGTAAGCACGTCGCCCGCATCGGCATCGGTCGCGTTGCCATCCACCGGAGTACCGCTGGGAGCTACCGTACTATTGGGATTGTCCGTACTGAGGATGCCCTTGGTCATTTCCAAATCGGGCGCAAACACCTGGATCAAGGTCAAGTCCGTTCCAGTGGCCGTAGCGGCCGGGGTATTTTGGGACTGAGCCTGGAGAATGTTGGAGTGAAACAGGGCATCGGCAAAGGGCTCGCCACTGACGACCACGTCGATGTCGACGCCGATCTGCGAAGCCGTAGTGTTGTTGATATCGGGAAAATTGATGATCACCGAATTGGTGGCGACATTCGTACTGGCCCCCGAAGGACTCACGCCCAAATAACCCGCACCGGACACCGCACGAATGTTGGAGCCAATGGCGGGGGTAAAGACGCTGATCAGGTGAATGGGAAGGGGTAAAAAGTCCTCAAAAATGATGCCGTTGGCATCCCCCGAGGGAATGTCCATCTCCAGGCGGTAGGTGATGATGTCGCCGGGTACGTAGGGGCCGGTAGCTGGAGCGAGAATCGACTTGGCGATGTTGACCGGAGAGATTTGAATACCGGCGCTACTGGCGTCGGTACAGGCGGTCGCCCCGTTGATGAGGTCGTAGGTGATGTTGCCACTATCGCCAAAGGAATCCGCGGCGAGTACCGGATCGCCAGTCAGGTCGTAGGTTTGGTCGACTACCCCGGTGTAAGTCAGCACGCCCTGTACGGGCCCGTTTAGGTTACCGCCAAAGGCATCCACCACGTCTACCACGATGGTGTACTGCCCCAATCCGGGAGCATCGGTCGTGACGGTCAGATTGACGCCATTGGTAAGGGCCACCGGGGCGCCCCCCACCGTCAGCGCAATCGAAGCGGGATTGAGGTTGAGCCCGTCGGGCACGATGACGGTCAACACCAAAGCGGTAGCCGTATCGTAATCGGTGACGTAAAAGTTGAGGGTAGTGGTCACCGTCTGGCCGGGATTGGCCGTGCCGGGGCTCATGCCCTTGGTGAGGGTGATGTGGCGGGCCAGGTCCTCCTCGCGGTCCGTCAGGGTACCGACCTGGGTGGTGGTAGTAAAGCTGGCGTTGTTCTCGTACAATTCGGTGTCGCAGATGGTGTGGTCCAGAATGTCGATGACGTAAGCCTGATACTGAACGACGACGTCGCTGGTGCCCGTCGTACCGGTGGCATCGGTACAAGAAAGCGCAATATTCCCTCCGGGCGTACTGGTGGAGGGCAGCGTCGTAAAGGTACAAACCGAAGT
>CALCCH010000313.1 GCA_937899855.1 uncultured Saprospirales bacterium
TCGAGTTGTTGGTGGAGAAGCTGCATATCGAACGCGACCTTATTCAGAATCCCCTCTTTCAAATCCTGTTTCAGGTGGTGGCGAAAAATACGCCATCCAATAAGGGGGACGACGGGCTGCCCACCATTTCGATGGGCAGTGCCAAATTCGACCTGACGGTTTCTTTTGAAGATTACCTCGATGGTCTGGTGGGCCTGATCGAGTACAACACCGACCTGTTTGAGGCGGCTACCATCGACCGGATCATCGCCTTGTTCCAATACCTTACCCACCAATTGATCGAGCAACCGGAACGGGCCATTCGCGAATTGAGCCTCGTATCGGAGACTGAGGAGCAGCGCCTGATTCACGATTACAACGCCACGGCGACCGACTATCCGGCCCAAAGCAATCTGGCCGAGCTGTTTCGCCAGCAAGCCCGCATTCACCCCGATAAGATGGCGGGCAAGTACGGGGCGGTGGAGTTGAGCTACCGCGAACTGGACGAGCGGTCGAACCAACTCGCACGGCTTTTACGCGATCAATACGGCGTCCGGCGGGAAACCATCGTCGGCATTTACCTGGACCGCTCGGCCGAGTTGCTGGTGGCCATCCTGGGCATCATCAAGGCGGGCGCCTGCTACCTGCCCCTCGATCTGGATTACCCGACCGAGCGGTTGAGCCTGATGCTGGAAGATACCCGCGCCCGACTGGTCCTGACTCAGCCCCAATTCCGATCGCAACTCGAAACCAACTCCGTGCTGCTGGTAGATTACTCCTTCGACCAGTTGGCACATCAGGGCCTATCTACCCAGCCCCTCGATTGGCCACACCATCCCGACCAGGCGGCTTACGTCATGTACACCTCGGGCTCGACCGGTCGTCCCAAAGGCATTACCATCACCCACCGGGGGATCATCCGTTTGGTCCGGCAGACCAATTACTTGGACTTGCAGTCGACCGATGTGCTGGCGCAGGCTTCCAATACCTCCTTTGATGCCTCCACCTTCGAGATCTGGGGGGCGCTGTTGCACGGCGCTACCTTGGTGGGGATCGACAAGACGACGAGCATCAATCCCAAGGCTTATTTTAAGACCATTGAAGCGGAAAATATCAATACCATTTTTGTGACCACCGCGCTCCTCAACCAATTTGGCAAACAGGCGCCCTGGGCCTTCCGATCGGTAGACAAGGTGCTGTTTGGGGGAGAAGCCGCGACGGCTAAGTGGGTTCGGGAGGTCCTGCAAAACAGTGCCCCCCGCGAGCTCCTCAACCTGTACGGTCCGACGGAGAGTACGACCTTCGCTACCTGGTTTTCGGTGGCGCGACTGGACAAGCAGGATACCGTCGTACCGATCGGGCGGGCGGTGGCCAATACGCGTGTCTACGTGCTGGACGAGCATTTGCGGGCGGTGCCCGAGGGGGTGCCGGGGGAGTAGTACAATGGGGGGAAGGGACTGGCGCGGGCTTACTTGGGCCAGCCGGGGATGACGGCGGCCCACTTCCTGCCCGATCCCTACAGTCCGGTGCCCGGCGCCCGAATGTACCGCACTAAGGACTTGGTCAAGTGGAACGAAGCAGGACAGCTCGTTTTTGTGGGGCGGATCGACAAGCAGGTCAAGTTGCGGGGCTTTAGGATTGAGTTGGGCGAAATTGAAAGTCACCTCGATCGTATCGCGGGGGTTAATGAATCAATCGTCCAGTTGCGAACGCTAAAAAACGGACAGGCTTACTTGGTTGCCTACTTGGAGGTGGCAGAAAGCGAGCGCCCCAGCCCCGAATCCATCAAGACCCAACTCAAAAAGCATTTGCCCGAATACATGATTCCCGCGGCCCTGGTTCTGCTCGACCGCTTCCCCCATTCTCCGAATGGCAAGATCGACCGTAAAAAGCTACCCGAGCCAGAGATGGCCAAGAGCGAACGCAGCCGCGCTACCTCCACGGCGGCCCTGACCCAAAACCAACGGGGCATCAGCGAGATTTGGAAGGAGGTGCTCGGTCTGGAGTCGCTGGGCATCCACGATAACTTTTTTGATATCGGTGGTCATTCCCTGATGATCGCACTGGTCAACAACCGTTTGCAAGAAGAACTGCACCGCGAAATTCCGATCATTGACCTGTTCCAGTACCCGACGATCCACTCGCTGGCGACCCGGCTGGAAGCGACGACCGAGACGGTCAGTATGGCCGAGCCCAAGGGCTTGAGTCACATCCGCGAGCGCGCCACCAATCGCAAACTGGCCCTCCAGCGCAAGCGGAGGTCGCACCGCAAACCCCGCTAAGCTTTTTTATTCCATCACCCCAACCCTTCACCAAAAGGAAACTACCATGTCTACGCTCCCCAATGACGACCTTTTATCAAACAGTATTGCGGTAATTGGAATGGCCTGTCGCTTTCCGCGCGCCACCAATCCCAAGGAATACTGGAAACTCCTCCACG
>CALCCH010000314.1 GCA_937899855.1 uncultured Saprospirales bacterium
CTTTATCCTCTCAGGTCGCCGGACCAACGGCTTTGACCTGGCCCAACCGGACATCGAAAATAACTACTTCGCCGGGACCAACTATTTCTTTTACGACCTCAATACCAAGGTCAACTACCGTTTTTCGGACAAGGACCGCCTCTACCTGAGTGGGTATTTTGGCCGGGACGTGCTCAACTACCAGCTCAATTCCCGCAATATCTTTTTCCGACTGCCCTACGGCAATGCCACCGCTACCCTGCGCTGGAACCACTTGTTCAACGACAAGCTGTTTATGCACCTCTCGGCGATCTACAACGACTACGACTTTTCCTTCGACGGTGGTCAGGCCGATTTCTCCTTCGGTGTATTTTCCGGGGTCCGCGATTACAACGGCAAGCTGGATTTTGACTGGTACCCCAACCAAAGGCACAACGTTCGCTTCGGTGTCAACTATACCTATCACCGACTGACGCCCAACGTGGCCAATGCGGTATCGGGCGATGTGGAGTTTTCCAATGACTTGCAATCCAAATTTGCCCACGAGGCGGCCATCTACATTCAGGACGATTTCAAGGCCACGGACCGGCTCAAACTCAACATTGGTCTCCGCGCCTCTCTGTTTACCCAAGTGGGGCCCTACACTTCCAGTATCACGGGAGAAGAATTTGGTAACTTGGAACCCGTCAAAACTTACGGGGCTTTGGAGCCCCGGGCCAGCGCCAAGCTTACCCTCAACCCGACCACTTCGATCAAGGCGGGCTTTAGCTACAATCCCCAGTATTTGCACCTGGTGAGCAACACCAGCAGTACCCTGCCCACCGACATTTGGGTACCGAGCTCCGAATTGGTACGCCCCCAAGATGGTATTCAAGCCGCCATCGGCTACTTCCGCAACTTTGCCGACAACAAATTCGAGACCTCCGTCGAGGTGTACTACCGGCGGATGTGGAACCAACTGGATTATGGTGAAAGTTACGTCAACAGCCCCACCGAGGAGGTCGAGCTGTCTTTTATCCGGGGCGATGGTCGGGCCTACGGGCTGGAGTTATTTTTGCGGAAAAATCGCGGTGCCCTCACCGGTTGGATTGGTTACACCCTCTCGCGCTCGGAACGGATTTTTGAAGAAATCAACAATGGAGAGCCCTCCCCGACTCGCTTTGCCCGGCCCCACGATTTATCGGTCGTGGCCAACTACAAGCTTAGCGATCGCTGGACCTTTGGGGGCGTCTTTGTGTACGGAACCGGTAATACCTTTACGCCCCTCCGCAGCGTCTTCCTGATCGATCAGCAATTCGTACAGGAGTTTGGGCCCCGCAACAGTGCCCGGATCGACCCCTACCACCGGCTGGATCTGTCCGCCACCCTCACGCCCCGTAAAGCCCAGATCAAGAACAAGGCCTTCCGGTCGAGCTGGACTTTTTCGGTCTACAACGTCTACAACCGTTTTAATACCTTTTTCATCAGCTACGACGTCGATGCCAACCTCGACACCGGTACGGCCTCGGGGGTAGCTACCAAAGTGGCTTTGTTTCCCGTGATCCCCTCGGTGACCTGGAATTTTAAGTGGAACCAAAAAACTAAAAATAATAATGGAGAGTAGCCCCCGCGCTCTCCCCAAAGCACCGCTAAGAAATGAAAAATATTCAATGGAAATTACTGGTTTGGCTACTGATGGGACTTAGCTTTAGTGCCTGCGAACGGGAATTCATTCCCGAAATCTCTACGGAAGCTGCCCAAATTGTGGTGGAAGGCTACATCGAGGCCGGCCCCAATGCCAGTCCCACCTTCGTAACGTTGACCCGAACCCTGTCCTTTTTTCAAGAACTGGGGCAGGAGGCCTTTGACGAACTCTACGTTCACGATGCGGAGGTGATCGTGCGCAGTGGAAACGAGGAATGGCAATTGACCGAGGTATGTTGGGCGGACCTCCCCCCCGAGGTGCGGCGGCAGGTACTCGAATTGTCGGGCTTTACGGTAGATACCCTGGCGTTTAATGCCTGTGTGTACATCGATCCATCGTTCCAGTTGGTGGGGGAAGTAGGCCGCAGCTACGATTTGGAAGTCCGGGTGGGGGAGGAGTTGCTGACTGCCACCACCACCATTCCGCCCCACGTCCCCCTCGACTCGCTCAGTACCCGCGAATTGCCCGGTGACAGCCTGGTCGACTGGCTCGAAATCCGGGCCTGCATCAGCGACCCCGCCGATCGGGCCGATTACTACCGTTATTTTACCGCCGTCAACTCTCCCGTCCTGGTGTCGCCCATCAACTCGGTGGTGGAGGATCCCTTTTTTAACGGGCAGTCCTTTGAGTTTCCGATCAATAAAGCCGAGGCGCGCGATAGTACGGGCGACTTTGAGACCTTTGGCTTGTACTTAGTCAGTGATACCGTCCAGATCAAATGGACCAATATCGACGAGGCGCACTACAATTTTTGGAATACCTTGGAGTTTGGTGCTGTCAATCAGGGGCCCTTTTCTTCCTACACCCGGATTCAGGGGAATGTGGAGGGGGGAGTGGGGTTGTGGGGGGGCTATTCCTTTAGCGCCTACGAGTTGATCATCGCGGAGTAGGGAGGCGTGAGGGGGCGGCGGT
>CALCCH010000315.1 GCA_937899855.1 uncultured Saprospirales bacterium
ACGCATCCTCCTCCCCCACCGTAATCCCACCGATCTGGTTGTGAATGCCCAAGCCCTTGACGTCACCCCGCAACAGTACATTGCTCCCTCCCCCCAAGATCAACTTGGGATGGGCCGGATGGGCCAAGGCCTCCCGCAGTTCAACTACACTGCGAACTACCACGAAGTGCTCCGCGCGTACGTCGATGCCAAAAGTATTGAAATCCTTGAGGGAGAAAAAAGCTTGTACTTGCATGCCGCAATATTACAAAACCGCAGGCGAAAGGGCAGCTTTACCAGGCGACAAATTCAAAGCCCCAGAGGCCGTGGCTGATCGTGATGGGCACGTCGTCACCAGCGACCTTGCTGGGAAAGGGATAATGGGCGTACTGCAAACGCAGGATCCGTGTATTGCGCAGTACGAAAATGCGGTAACCATCCGGCGCGGCCGTACTCAACTCCTCCTGCAAACCAAAACGGCTGCCGGTATACGCTTCGATCCGCAGCAACTCCAGGTGTTCGGTCCGCGGCTGTTGGAACGCCAGCTGGCGATTGGTCCAGCTCAGCAGCAAGGGCATAAACAAAATGCACAGGACCGTGAGCCCCAGAAAAAGTTGCCAGCGTTCGAGCAATTCCGATCGGTGGCGCCCCAGCCCGTAGCCCAGTCCCCCACCGACTAGGATACCGGCGATTAATGCCGTCCACAAGAGGCGGTTCAGTTCCAGGTTGTTTTGCAGGTGGGGTACTTCCAAGGTATAAGCCGCAATGAGGCCAAAAATGCCCGTGGCGCTCGCGATGATTTTCCAAGTATCTGCCATGGATGCTATTGCGGGGTAAAGGGAAAGGTCAGATCGACTCGAATTGTAGCTTCGCCAACCCGCTGTAGGCCCCATCGTCGATGGCGGACAGTTCCTCGTGGGTGCCGCGCTCGATGATTTTTCCCTTGTCGATCACGTAGATGCAATCGACCTCGCGGATGGTAGAGAGGCGGTGGGCAATAATGATGGAGGTCCGCCCTTGCATCAGCACGTTGAGGGCGTCCTGTACCACGCGCTCGGACTCGGCATCGAGGGAAGAGGTGGCCTCATCCAGCAGGAGGATTTCGGGATCGCGCAGGATGGCCCGGGCGATGGCAACGCGTTGGCGCTGGCCCCCCGACAATTTGACGCCGCGTTCGCCGACGACGGTATCCAACTGCTCGGGAAAGGATTCGATAAATTCCCAAGAATTGGATTGCTTGGCCGCCTCGATAACTTCGGCCTCGGTGGCGTTGGGATTGCCGTAGAGGATATTTTCGCGGATGGTTCCGCCAAAGAGCAGGACCTCCTGAGGTACCACGGCGATGTTGCGGCGGTACTCGGTGAGGTCGTAGCCAAAGATGCTCTTGCCATCGACGAGGATGTCGCCGGATTCGAGGTCGTAAAATTGTTGAAGGAGTTGAATGAGGGTCGACTTTCCCGCCCCACTCGGCCCGACCAGGGCTACTTTCTGCCCCGCCTTGATTTCGAGATTCACCCCTTTGAGAATGGGAATGTCTTCACGGGTAGGGTAACGAAAATGGACGTCGCGGTAGACGATATTTCCCTTGAGCGACCACTGCGAACGGGGCGCCCGCGCTGCGACTTCGCTTTCCATTTTGAGAATCTCGCGAACGCGTTCGGTAGCGCCGATGGCCCCGAGGATTTGGGAGTAGAAATTCCCCAGCCCGGCAATTGCGCCCCCCAGGATGGCCGTGTAGGCCACGAAGGATACGAGGTTGCCCACCGTGATGGTTCCCGCTTGCACCATCAGGGCGGCCTGCCAGATGATAAAAAACAGGGCGCCAAAAAGGACGGTGACGATAAAGACGGCAAAGATGGCCCGACCCCGGGCAAATTTCATGGCCACTCCGACCATCTGGTCGATGGAGCTACCGAAGCGGCGGGTTTCAAACCATTCGTTGGTAAAGGATTTGACCGCACTGATGGACTGCATGGTTTCGCTGAGGATGGTATTGGCTTCGGCCAGTTCGGTCTGGCGTTCTTTGGACAGGCGACGGATGTAACGGCCGAAGAAGATCGCCCCGATCACGATGACGGGGAAGGTACTCAGCATGATGAGGGTCAGCCAGGGCGTGGTGATGCCGAGGAGGACGATGCCCGTCACCAGGATGATGATTTGGCGTAGGAATTCGGCCAGCACGATGGAAAAGGCATCGTAGAGTTTTTCTATGTCGGCCGTGATGCGGCTAACCAGTTCTCCCACCCGGTTTTTTTCGTAAAAAACGATGGGGAGGGTAATCAGCTTTTCGTAGAGCGCCTTGCGTACGTTGGCGATACCGCTTTCGCTGACTCGGGCAAAAAGCATTACCCGGGCGTAGGAAACGAAGCCCTGGGTGACCAGTACGACGATCAGCACCAGCCCCATTTGTTGGAGATTCATCCCATTGAAGACATCCTCTCCCTGGGCGATGTCGATCATCTTACCCATGAGGTAGGGAAAAATCATAAAGACGATACTGGATAGGAACAGCAGAATAAGCCCACCAATGATGGACCAGCGGTAGGGGCGGATGTATTCGTAAATGCCCAGCGCCTCCCGCAGCTTTTCGCGCGAAAACTTCTTATTTTCGGGTAGCTCCTCTACCTCCTGATTCCGATTATTAGCCATAGCGATCCTTCTGAGTACTTGGATGGAACAAGTCCAATGACAAAATTAGTCATATTTACCCGTTTTTGACGGCCAAACCTAACTCACTTTGTCCGCCGAGGGTAATATTTTCACCCCGAGTTCCCGGACGATTCCACGGGCAACGTGGTAGGCCAGGGCCTGAATCGACAGCATGGGGTTGGCGCCCGAAGCACTGGGAAAGGCACTGGCGTCGGCGACGTAGAGCTTTGGTACCTCGCGGGTTTCGCCATTGGGACGGAGGGGATGGTCCCGATCGGAGCCCCCCATTCGGCAGGTGCCCATTTGGTGCGCACTGAACAGGCCATAGTGATTGAGCGTCCAGGGCAGTCGGGGGATTTGGGCGACGAAACGTTCGAAGTCCTCGTCGGTTCCACCGGAAAAATATAGGGGTTGGTTGTGCAGGATACCGATGCGCTGCGCTCCCGCCGCCCGGTGGATCCGACAGGCCTCCTGCATGCCCCGGATGAGGTGCTGGCGATCGTAATCCGACAAGCGGTAATGGATTTGGGCCTCCCCTTTTTTATCGAGTCGGATCTCGCCGCCGTGCTTATCGCGGGTCAGTACGATAAAGGTGCCCATCTGGGCTACCCGTAGCATCTCTTCCTTGTAGGCTTCGCCCGACTCCCAGCTCGTGGCGGCCGCCATGAGGCCCGGATGAACGGGCGGGGTTTCGAGCTTACAGCCCCAATTGCCATCGAGACGGGTAAATTCATCGCAGACCGCCGACATCATCGGACCGTACCAGGCTTCGACCGGGTGGTCGTAGTGGGCGGCGACCGCCACGGTGGGGTGTAGGTACAAATTGCGACCGATCTCGCGGTGCTGGAGTCCACTGCGTCGCAGCAGGGCCGGGCTGTGGATCGAACCCGCGGCTACTACCACCCGTTTCGCCCGGATCCGCAGCTGGTGATTGCCGTGGCGCGCCAGTATTCCGGTGGCTACGCCATTTTCAATCCACACCTTTTCCACTTCGGTTTCCGTCATGATTTGTGCCCCCTGCGCGAGCGCATCGCGTAGGAAGGTCTCTACCGAACCCTGCTTGCTGCCATTGGCATCCCCGAGTGGGGAAAAGCCCTGATCGCGCCAGAATTGTTCGGGATCGAGCCCCGGGCGGGCCTTCATATTGCGGGGAATGTCCTTGACCCGGTAGCCCAGGCGTTCGGCCCCTTCGTAGAGGGCGGCATTTTGCGGGTTGTGGCGGAGCAGCTCCGTCGTCACGGCATTGCGCCTTTCCACAAAATCGAAGCCCTCCTGATAATCGGGATGAAGGAAATGGGGATTGCCGTGTTCTTCGGCCCACTCGCGCAGTACGTAGTCGGGCGTGCGAAAGGCCCCCGCCCAGTTGACGGTCGTTCCCCCGCCCAGGCAATTGCCCGCCAGGACGGTCACGCCACCGTCTACCGAGGTGAGCAAGCCCTTGCCTTCGTAGAGGGTATTGATCATCTCCATCTCCCGCTGGTTGTACTCCCGGTGCCGGCGGTAAACGCCCTTTTCCACGATGATGACCCGCTGACCCGCCGCCGCCAGAACGGCCGCCGCCACGCCCCCACCAGCGCCACTGCCGACGATCACCACATCCGCCGTCCATTCCTTTCGCTGAGTCGGATCAGTGATCTCCAGATCGGGATAAACGGAGGTATCGGACGGAGAAAGCGGGGTATAGGACAAGCGTTTCCAGTTGGGATTGGGGCCCGTGGGGAGATGGTCGCCATAGTAATACAGTCCCACCAGTTTCTTGAGGGCATTGAAGCCCTTGCGCAAGTCGGCGATGGGATGACGGGACCATTTTTGGAGGAGGGTCTGCCGCTGTTCGGGGCGCAGGTTTTGGATGCCTTTGAGGGGCCCCCACCAGGTCAGTCCGACCAGGGGGCTGGCCAGCACCGCCAGCACCTGCTCCATCTCCTTGCGGTCGCGATCGGACAGTTGGCCCACCACTTCGATGATCCGGTCGGCGGTCCCCAGGTCGCGGGGGGACCGGGCCCAGTAGGCATCGGGATCATCGGGTCGTTGTAGGGGCGGGACAATTGTTTGGCAGACGGCCTCGAGCGCGGCGCGTTGGCGCGGAGAAAGCTTTAGCATGAGTCGATTGGATTTGAGACCTTCAAGATAACGAAATCGGGGCACAATTCACAGCCCCTAGCGCTACCGAACGCGAAAATGTGGCGACCAGGTACCCACGAGTACTCCCATCCAAAAAATGACTACATTGCGCCAGCAAATCTTCCGATTCATGACTGACGCCCTCCGTTTCCCCATCGGGAAATTTACCGCCCCCGCCCTCGTCGGCGCGACCGAATTGCGGGACTACCGCGAACGCATCCGCTCCTATCCCGACCGGCTGCGGAGACGGGTGGCCCACTGGAGTGATACCCAGCTAGACCACCCCTACCGCCCGGGCGGCTGGACCGTCCGCCAACTGGTACACCACCTAGCCGACAGTCACCTCAATTCCTACCTGCGCTTCAAGCTTGCCCTGACGGAGGAGCGCCCCACGATCCGCCCCTACCACGAAGACCGCTGGGCCCAACTCCCCGATAGCCAACTGCCCATCGGCGTTTCGCTCGACTTGCTGACCGCCCTCCATCACCGGTGGGTCACCCTCCTCGATACCTTTGGGGCGGAGGACCTGATCCGCGTCTTTGTCCATCCCGCCGACGGGAAAGCCTACCGCCTGGACGAAGCGATGGGGCTGTACGCCTGGCACGGCGATCACCACCTGGCCCACATCGAGGGCCTGGCCCAACGCCAGGCCTGGACCTAAAGCGAATCCGTCGCTACTGCTCCGGCTTAGGATGCACTCGGCGGTGAAAAATCTTACTGACGATTTTCCATTCTCCATCCAATTTCAGCAAATTCATATAATCGATAAAGGAAAAACCTTCGTAGTCGATCACCACCTGAGCATTGGCGGCCGTTCCCATGACGTTGATGTAGGCAATCCGGGTCTGGCGATTGGATTTGGGGCCGGGCTTCATCCGCGACTCAAAGAATTCCAGGGCGTTGACCTCCATGGGCTTTTCCCCACCGGCCCGCATGACGGCCGATTCGTCAAAGGCCTTGCGAAGGGTCTCGAAATCGTTGTTGGTTCCCCCGTCCAGGTAATAATGGAGGGTCCTCTCGATCTGAGCGTAATCGGAGTCTTGGGCCCCGGAAGAGGCTGCCGAGAACAGTAAAACAAGCAGTACAAAAAGGGTATTTTTCATCTTATGATCTTTTATGAGATGTGTTAAAATTTAAAAGTTGTAATTTTTTTCAAAAAAAATTTCCTTGATTTTTCGGGGCTTCTGGCTCTTCTTATTATATATTTTTGCATATATCTTATGGAATTAGCTCTTAAAAAGCGTCTATATATCGTGATTCTCCTGATTCTAGGTGATGGAGCGTCCTTTTTTATTCCACCACCAGAATCAGGGATTCTGGGTTTGGGTAGCGGAGCTATGCGGTAGCGTAGGGTCCGCAAAGGGGTGCGGCAAACGGTCGTGCCTTGAGGGTGGGTCCCACCCAAGCCCCTTATTACTTCTCCGCCCCAAACTTGGTTCTCTCAGATCTTCTCTTTTAACAGGCTGTCTCCCCCCTCACTGCCTCTCCCTCAACGCCCTCCCCGCAACCCCCGCAGCACCTCCACCACCGCCGCCATCTCCTCCTCCCGGCCCATCGTCATCCGACACCACTGCGGCTGGTCCCGTGGAAAGGGACGACAGACGATCCCCGCCGCTTCAAAGGCATCCCCCAAATCCGCCCCTCCCTGGATAAAGGGATCCACCGCAAAGAGCACAAAGCTCGTTTGGGAAGGCGTGTGGGGGATGCCCCACTTCCGCAGTTGGGCGCAAAATTGGGCATTGGCCGCAGCGGTTTGGGTCCGGGTCAGGTCCTGAAAATTCGTGTCCTCCAGGCTGGCCAGGGCCGCGGCCAGGCTGCTCGCACTCACCGATAGTTCGTAGGTGCTGTAGCGGCGGAGCACCTCAATGGTGGATGCGTGCGCCAGTAAATAGCCAATCCGCATCCCCGCCAGCCCGTAAAACTTCGAAAAGGTCCGCGACACCATCAACTGGGGATGGTCCCGCACCAAACGCGCCATACTCTGCTGGGTGCCATTGGGTAGGTACTCGATGTAGGCCTCATCGATCAGCAGGTGTTGCCGGGGCGATTGCTTTTTACAAAAGTCCCGCAACTGGTCGGTCGGTAGGGTCGTTCCGGTGGGGTTGTTGGGATTGACGAGGTAGACCAAATCAACCGGATCGCGTAGGGCCCGCTCCATCCCTTCCAGGTCAAAACGCTGGTCGCCATCGAGCACGACTTTTTGCCAGGTGCCCCCCAGGTGTTCTACGTAGCGCGGCAGGGCCCGGTAGGTCAGGTCGGCCGATAGGATTTGGGCTTTTTGCCGCCCCAAATGCGTCCCCAGGTGGTATAAAATTTCTAGGGAGCCCGCCCCGAGTAGGACGTTTTCCGACCCCAGCCCTTCGCGTTCGGCAATGGCCTGTTTTAGGCGATCGCGGAGGGCGTGCTGGTAGCGATTGCCCCTGGACAGGGCTTCGACGATGGCCAATTTGGCCTTTTCCGAAGGACCGTAAGGGTTTTCGTTGGCGTTCAAGCGAATGGGCTCCGCCGCCTCGGGCTCGAAAGGAGCGAGGGGGCGGGGTCGGTTGGGGGTCCAGGCACCAAAGGGCAGGGCTAGGGTGGCCAGGGCACCGGATTGTAACCACTGGCGACGCGAGAGGGATGACATAGATACGGGTTTTAGGTGGTAGCAATTCTGGTCAATACCTTCCCAGTTTAGGGCAAAACCCGCAGTTTCTCCAGCAATTTGGGACCAACGGTAGTATAGCCGTCTCAAAGGTAAACGCGGGAGCCGTTCAGCCCAGTCGGTCCTTGAGGGCCTTGTACTTGGAGCGGCTAATCGGGATACGGGTGCCCCCGTGGAGGCGGATTTCGTACTGGTTGGTGATGGCTTCGACGCACTTAAAGTTGACGATAAAGGATTTGTGAATGCGTTCGAAATGGGCGGGTAGTAGTGGGATGAGGTGGCGGAGGGATTTGTCGTGGAGAGCAGTGCGGCCATCGGTCAGGTGTAACTCGGCGTAGTTGCCGGCTCCACGGAGGTAAGCGATGTCGGAGATGTTGAGCAGTTGGAGTTGTTGGTTTTTACGAACGGCCAAAAATTGAATGGGATAGGCCGCTCGGTAGTGCTGGTTGTCGTAGCGGTCAAAGGCCTTCTGGAGGCGTTGCTTATTGAAGGGTTTGGCGATAAAATCGAGTACGCCGTATTCGTAGGCCTCGACGGCCCGGTCGGTATAGGCGGAAATGACAAAGGTTTGGAAGGCACCGGATACGGCTTCGGTCAGGAGTTCAAAGCCATTTTTTCCGTTGAGGTTGAGGTCCAGGATGAGCACGTCCAGCGGGTGCTCGCGGAGGTGGGTCCGGGCACTTTCGATGGTGGGTTTGACGACGACCTGTCGTAGGCTGGCCCCCAGAATTTCTCGGATCAATCGCTCGATGCGTTGGGCAATCAGGGCCTCGTCTTCTACAATCAGGATACGCATGGTTTCTACCCGTTGACTTAGGTTTTGAGAATCAGTTCTACCTGCCAGCCGCCAGCCACTGCCCCACTCTTCAATTCCCAGCCGTCGGCGTAAGCCTCCCGAAGGCGCGCTTCTAAGTAGCGCAATCCGGTCCCCTTGCTCTGGCTTTGCCCCTCTTCCACTGCGATTTCACTATCGTTGTAAAAAATGTAGCGGACGTGCCCATTTTCCCGCACCTTGCGCAAGTGGAATTGCCCCCGCCGCCGATTGCCATAACCGTGGGTGATGCCGTTCTCAATCAAGGTATGAAAGATCCCGGGGGGTACGGCCTCCTCCCCACTCAAGCCCTCGGTACGCAGCTCAAAATGAGCATCCTTGCGGTACTCCATGATTTGCAGGTGAATCTGACACAGCCGAATCTCATCGGCAATGGGAATCAGTTTTTTATTGGACACCTTATTGACCAGGCGAAATTCCTCGGCCAAACGCTCCACAAAATCGGAGGCTTTGGCCGGCTTTTGATCGATCAATTCCTGTAGGGAGGCCAGCGAGTTGAGAATAAAATGCGGCTGAATACTTTTTTTGAGCAACTGGTTCTCCAGCGAAGCCGAACGCAGCGAGGCTTCCTGCCGCAGGCGAATCTGTTGGGCCACCTTTTGCCCCACCGAAATCGTCATACACAACAAAAAGAAGATGATGCCGATAAAGTAACCAAAACCCAGCCAGTCTCTATACCCCAGATAAGTAAAGAGCATCAGCCCCCCCATCGCCACCAGCGCCCAAGGCGCCCCTTCCGACTTTTGCCGCACCCCGTACAAGATACCCAGCGTACTGAGGATCATCGACCATACCAAAAAGTGCGATTCCGAGATCGTTGAATAAGCAAGGAGGCCAAACGCCGCAAAACCGAGTAGCCACCAGCGCCGCCGAGGAATCGACATTTCCCAGAGGATAAAACCAAACAAGGCCACCGCCCCCAGCACCACCGCCAGGTGAATGGACTCGTAGTTCTGGAAATCTTGGAGCCAATCGGGCGAAAAGAAATTTTGTTGGGGTTTGAGGATGGCCTTAAACACGTTGGTCAGCCCAAATGCACTCAACCAAAGGAAGGAGGTCTTGCGGCTAAAGCCAAAGTAAAAGGTGAGAAAGAACAGGGTGGCGGTCAAGAAGATGGCCACCATAAAAATTAGGCGGTGATTGAGATAGCGTACGCGGCCGGCAAAGAATTCGAGGGTGCCCACCCCGACGCGGGGAAAGGTGGCCTCTTCGGAAGACAAATCGGAGACTTGGAGCAAAAGGTGATGCTTACCGGGCTGGCTTTCGGCAACGGATAGCGGCAGATAATTGGAATAAGATCCCCAACGCCGATTTTCGTAGAGCAAGCGCCCGTCCCAGTACACCGTCACCGCTCCCGTTCCGTAACTCACAAAGACCGCCAGGGCGGCCTCCTCCCCGCTGGGTAGGTCCAGCTGGATGCTACACCAATGGAAAGCCCGCTCGGGAATGGGGTCAGCCTCCCACTCCAAACCCACCGTACAAGGGACCACTGGCGGATCGCCTCCCGACGCATCGCAAACGCGCCAGAGGGAGGGCGGCAAGATTTCGGGCGTATCCCCGATGGACAGCACCGTGGCTTGCCCCCAGAGTACGGGGCCGGACCACAGACAAAACAGGACTGCCCAGAAGCGGCCCATTGCGGCTATTCGTTCAACTTGAGTACTTCGAGAAAGGCTTTTTGTGGCACCTCTACGCTACCGATCTGACGCATTTTCTTCTTGCCCTTTTTCTGCTTTTCGAGCAGCTTGCGCTTACGGGTGATGTCCCCTCCGTAGCACTTGGCCGTTACGTCCTTGCGTAGGGCCGAAATCGTTTCCCGCGCGATGACCTTGGCCCCGATCGCCGCTTGAATGGCAATCTTAAACTGCTGTCGGGGCAACAAATCCTTGAGGCGCAAACAGATCTTTCGGCCGAAGGCCTCGGCTTTGCTGCGGTGTACCAGTGCCGATAGGGCATCGACCGGATCACCATTGAGCTTGAGGTCGAGCTTGACCAGATCCGACTGGCGGTAATCCAGCGGCGTGTAATCAAAAGAAGCATAGCCCCGCGACATGGACTTGAGACGATCGTAAAAGTCGAAGACGATCTCCGCCAGGGGCATCTCGAAGGTCAGCTCGATCCGGGTGGTGGTGAGGTAGACCTGTTTGGTCAGGGTCCCGCGTTTGTCCATACAGAGCTTCATGATCGTCCCGATGAATTCGGGCTTGGTGATGATCTGGGCTTCGATAAAGGGCTCCTCGACGTACTCCAGGTAAGCCGGATCGGGTAGGTCGTTGGGCGTTTTGACCAAAAATTTGGTACTGCCCGTCTTCTTCGTCTTGGCGTAATAGGTAACGTTGGGGACCGTCGTAATGACTTCTTGGTCGAACTCACGCGAGAGGCGTTCCTGGATGATTTCGAGGTGGAGCATGCCCAGGAAACCACAACGGAAGCCAAAGCCGAGGGCCGCCGAGCTTTCGGGCTCGAAGGTCAGCGAGGCATCGTTGAGCTGGAGCTTTTCCAAGCTGTCGCGCAGGTCTTCAAAATATTCGTTTTCGATGGGGAAGATACCGGCTAATACCATGGGCTTGACGTCCTCAAAACCCTGGATGGCTTCGGCGCCGGCCCGGGAGGCGAGGGTAATTGTATCCCCTACCTTGATTTCGCGGGATACTTTGATGCCCGTAATGATGTAGCCGACGTTGCCCGCTCTCAGTTCCTTTTGGGGGACCTGATCGAGTTGGAGGATACCGATCTCGTCCGCATCGTAGTCCTTGCCGGTATTCACAAAGCGCACCTTGTCTCCCTTGCGGAGGGTGCCGTTAAAAATCCGGAAGTAGGCGATAACACCCCGAAAGGAATTGTAGACGGAGTCGAAAATGAGGGCCTGGAGGGGCGCCTCCGCATTGCCACTCGGTGTAGGGATGCGGTCGACAATGGCGTTCATGATATCGGGAATGCCCTGCCCCGTTTTGCCGCTGGCCAGTACGATATCGTCCCGCTCACAACCAATCAGGTCGATGATCTGGTCGGAGACCTCGTCAATCATCGCACTTTCCATATCGATCTTGTTGAGGATCGGAATAATCTCCAGGTCATTGTCGATGGCCAAGTAGAGATTGGAAATGGTTTGGGCCTGGATGCCCTGGGTGGCATCGACGATCAGCAGGGCCCCTTCGCAAGCCGCGATGGAACGCGAAACTTCGTAGGAGAAGTCGACGTGTCCCGGCGTATCGATGAGGTTGAATACGTATTGTTCGTCATCCGTATGCTTGTAATACATCTGGATGGCGTGGCTTTTAATGGTAATGCCTCGCTCCCGTTCGATGTCCATATCGTCCAGGGCTTGGTCTTGCATATCGCGTTCGGCGATGGTTTGGGTAAATTCCAACAGGCGGTCCGAAAGCGTGCTTTTTCCGTGATCGATGTGAGCGATGACACAAAAGTTCCTAATGTTCTTCATATCTGTGCAAATATACGGTTTTAGACGTTGTCAGGTTGCCGTATTTTGGGCGAATCCCGTTTGGCAAATTCAGCGAAATGTCATTTTCTGGGGGGGAGGTCAGGGTGGGCAAAGGGAGTAGTGGGAGCACCCGGCAAAAAAAATGTCGGAGTAGGTATGAAACTCCGACACATCAATTAGTGTATGAAACTTAAAAAATAACCAAAATCAAAGGTTTCTATCCCTGCGAGATGCATCAGCCGCCACAATTCCTAAATTTACGGGGACAGTGTAAACCTTGCTTTACGATAACGTAAACGATTTTTAACGAAAAAAAGTATGGAATATCGCAAAAACCGCCTTATTTTCTCTCTTTAACTATTAACTAGACACTAAAAAAGACTCCTTGCCCCTACGTAAGGTTGCACTATCTCGATTTTTTTATTCTCTCCCCATGGAAGCCAAGCTCTACGTCTCCATTTCCGATTTTTTTCGCTCCATCCAGATGGAGCTGCGGCAGGATTTTGACTTTACCATCCACTCGCTCGACCACCTCCACGGCGAGCCCCCCACCCAATCGCCTTTCTTTCGGACCAACTACCACGCCTTCCTCCTCCTCACCGGCGGCCGGGGCTACTACACCATCGACCACCACCGCTTCGAACTCCACGCGGGGGCCTTCTACTTCACCAACCCCGGTCACCTCAAATCCTTCTTTATCGAAGACAACCTCACCGGCTACCTGATGACCTTTTCCGAGGCCTTCCTCAAAGCCAATTTTCCCCTCCCCCTCGAAAACGACTTTCCCTTCCTCTTCCGCGAAACCACCCCGGTGATGTACCTCCCCCCCACCATCTTTGGCGAGCTCCAATCCAGCTTCGACCACCTGTGGCGCGAATACCAGCAGCACTCTCCCTACCAACAGCGCATCCTGGGTTCCCTCCTCGTCGCCCTGCTCTTCAAAACCAATACCCTCCTCCAACAGTACCGCGCCCGTATCGAAACCCAGGGCCGAGCCGCCGCCATCGGTACCGCCTTCCGCCAACTGCTCCACCAAAACATGCTGGACTTTCTCCAGGGCCGGGCCCCTCTCCTCCGCACCGCCAACGACTACGCCCAGCAATTGCACCTGCATCCCAACCACCTCGCCCAAACCATCAAAAGCGAAACCGGCAAGACAATCAAACAGTGGGTGGACGAAAAAATCCTCGCCGAGGCCAAAACCCAACTCGTCCATTCCGACAAAACCATCACCGAGATCGCCTACGACCTGGGCTTTTCCGATCGCTCCAATTTCGCCCGCTTTTTTAAAAAAGAAGTCGGACAAACGCCCGGCCATTTCCGCAAATCTTGAAAATTGACCCCTCGTCCTTCAAAAGCGACCACGCCCGCCCCTAACTCCCCCCCTACCTTTGTAGCGTACCCTTTCGGAAGGGACCATTTTTCACTAACTCACAAAATCAATCACTATGTCTACTTCAAAAATAGCCATCATCACCGGAGGCAGTCGGGGGCTCGGCCGCGATACCGCCCTCCAACTCGCCACCGCCGGTCACGACATCCTCTTTACCTACCGCCACAACCGCGAAGCCGCCGAAGCGAGCCTCCAGCAAATTACCGCCCTCGGTCGCCAAGCCCACTTTCTCCAACTCGACGTGGGCCAAATCGCCAGCTTCGATACCTTTGCCCAGCAAATCAAGCAACTGCTCCAAACCCACTGGCAACGGGACCACTTCGACTTCCTCATCAACAATGCCGGGGTGGGGGCTCACGCCATGATTGGCCAAACTAGCGAGGAGACCTTCGATACCCTCCTCAACGTCCAATTCAAGGGGGTTTACTTCCTCACCCAGACCCTCCTGCCCCTGCTCGCGGATGGCGGACGGATCGTCAACGTATCCACCGGGTTGACCCGTTTTGCCCTCCCCGGCTACGCCGCCTACGCCAGTATGAAGGGCGCCATTGAGACCTTTACCAAGTACCTGGCCAAGGAACTCGGCCCCCGCGGAATCACGGCCAACGTCATCGCACCCGGTGCGATTGACAACGACTTTAACCGGGCCGCTTTCGATCACCAGCCCCAGATCGTGGAGTACATCGCCTCCCAAACCGCCCTGGGACGGGTGGGGCAAAGTTCGGACATCGGTAAGGTAGTCAGTTTTCTGTGTAGCGAGGCGGCGAGCTGGGTCAATGCCCAGCGACTCGAAGCCTCGGGGGGCATGTTTTTGTAGCGAGGCAAAAAGGACCCGCTACTCCCGGACGACCTTGTAGGCTTGTTTGCCCGCCTCCCCCAGGTCCACCTCCAGCAGGTAAATGCCTCGGGGCAGGTCGGCCAAGCTGATCTCCGCCGCGCGTTCGGTCCGTACAGTCCGGCCCATCATATCGCAGAGCTGTACCTGCTGAACGACGGCCTCCGTTTGGACAAACAAGCGGTCGCGGGTGGGGTTGGGATGAATTTGTAGCGGAACCATCGGCGGGCTGGGGACTGCGCCGGTGGTACTCCCCCCACCCACCGGGGCGTCAGCATCGTTGCGAATCTCGGCGGCTTCGAAATAAGCCAATACCGCACTGATTCCATCGTAGCTGCCCCCGCCCCAGAGGGGTACATTGGCCACCGGCAATTCACCGCGCTCCCCGCGATGACTGCCCACCACCACCAGGCCTTTTCGCAGCTTAAAAACATTGTACAGATCGGTATTGTCCGACGATTGCTGGCTCAGGGTATCCCACTGGCCCACCACCAGGGAGCTGTACAGCGGCCGGCTCAGGCTCGGATCGTACTGACGTACGAAGTAATTCCAGGTCGAGCTTCCGCCCTCTCCGGGGCGGGGCATTTTCTGATGGGCATTGCGGGTGGTCATCGTGCGGCGGCCCCGGCCAATCACGATGACCGAGCCATCGGCCGTTACCTTGAGGGCATTGGGTCGCAGACGCGTGGTGTTCAACTGGGGCCAGCCCTGATTGGGATCGGGCCAGGCATCGAGGAGCGGGTCCGGGTGCGGGGCACCGGGGTTTCCGGGATGGTCGGCATACTCCGCTACGTAGGTACTGTGAATCAGGGTCCCTTGGTCCGCCGTCAGCTTGCCCAGCCAAGAAATATGAATGTTGCCGTTGGTCCCGGTAAAGCGGTTTTGAAAACCCCGGGCGGCGGGTTGGCTGGCGACGGTATTGCCCTCCCAGAAGTTTTCGTTGTTGTTGCCGTGGCAACGCGCCATCACCACGATTCCACCGGCGGGCAGGGGGCGCGAATAGTCGATCGCTAAGCCGTCGACGTACTGATCGGGGCTGGAATTCCAGGTGCTGCCATCGGCGCGGACTTCGTGGTAAAGCCGCGACCACCAGCGCAGGGTACCCGTTGCGTCCATCGCCAGTACGGCGGGTTCAAAATCGGGATTGCCGTTGGGGAGGATGCTGCGGGTATTGAAACCGATGTAGCAATGCCCATTGCGGCGGTCCACGACCACTGAAGAAGGGCCGTAGGTGAGGGTACCACTGGGCAATTGGTAGCCTGTGTAGCCGGGCCCATCGGTCGACTGGGTGCTGGCCTGGGGGTCACAGGGGCTCGCAAAAAAGGCATCCAGAGGCCAGGGACCACGAGCGGTGCCGCCGTTGCCATCGGCCACCACGCGTTCGTAGTCCGCCTGCGTCCAGGAGCGGAGATTACAGCGTCCGTCCTTCTTAAACACAATCCCGCTGTGGCTCAGTCCGGCAGCCCCGCCGTCGGGGAAGGCCGAAGCGGGTGTGTTGCGGTATTCGCCACCCGCCACCTTCCAGTGGGTCCGCCAGTTTTCCACCACGTCGAGCACCCCATTTTCGTCCAAACGGTGTAGGGAGGACCAGTTAAAATCGTGGGAATCTCCGCGAACGAAATAGACCCGCCCCTCGGCGTCTACGTCCCAGGGTTGGTACTGCTTGGGGTAGTCACCGCTGACGCATTTGACGTTGTAGGTCCAGTCAAAACCCGTGGGAATGCGATCGACAAAATTGCCGTTGAGTCGGGCCAGAAAGTAGCCGCCCTCGCTGGAATCCTCGGTGGTTCCGCTGAGGTAAATCTGGCCGGTACGGGCTTGGGGGGCATTGGTAAGTTTGATAAAACGAATGTCTTCCGCCGCCCCTTGGGCAAGGTGTACCAGGCCCTTGAGCTGGCTAAAGGTGCTGTCGGTATGCAACAGGAAGGCGTAGCGGTTGGCCCCCAGATTGTTGGCGATGTCTCCGGCGCCCAGATCGATTCGGGGAACGCTCGGAGGCACCCAATCAAGCCCGTCGGCCGCACCCGCAATGAGGACGCTACCGTCCGATAGCTGGACGACGTCGTGGAATACTTCAGCGCCGGCGTTGCCCGCGTAGAAGAGTTTGTTTTGAGCGTGGGTGGAGGTCAGGAATAGGCACAAGATAAACAGGACTCCGGAGCGGAGTCGACAGTTGGTTAGTCGCACGGTTATGAGCTTTTCGAGGTGAATGATGCTGGAATAACAACAAGATTCCCGCCACTTTTGAGAGGCGGGTATATAAGCTTCTTGTTACTGAGAAGACGATACGACGGTGGACTTGGTTGGCCCCCAAAGGAAAAAAAGTAAATAAAAACAACGACTCCCAGCGTCAGGGTATTCAGCTGGGAGTCGGTCCTCTTTATTCCAAATTCTTGATGACTTTTATCTCGGTGAGGGTATCCAAGCCCGCGGTCACCTCGATCAGGATACCGTCCGAAACGCCCACTTCGATGGGACGTTCCGCAAAGCTCCCCGGGGCGTTCTGCACTTTTACAAAATTGGAGTCACCCCGGATGATGAGGTCGCGTTCGTTGATGCGCAGGACGTTTTCTTTGCGCTCCAGGATGATGTCGGCACTGGCGCTATAACCGGCCCGGAGGAAGACGTCCTCCGAGCGTTGGATGGCGGCCCGAACTTCAAACTTTACCGTTCCCTCTTCCTCTAGGCCCTTGGGAGAAATGTACTCCAACGTGGCGGCAAAGGTCTGGTCTTCAATGGCACCGACGGTCATTTCGAGGGGCATGCCCTCGCGCAATTTACCGACGTCCGATTCGTCGACCATTCCTTCAAAAATCAGGGAATTCATATCGGCGACGCTGGCGATGGTGGTCCCCTCGTTGAAGTTGTTCCGCTCGATGACCGAAGTCCCTTCTTCCACGGGTACCTCCAGAATCATCCCATCAACCGTAGAAACGACGACATTGGAGATCTGTTTGGAATTTTTGGTCACCCCTTCGCGGAGCAACTGGAGGTTGTTGATGGCCGCATCCAACTCTTGGCGCCGGATGTCGACGTCGGTTTCAAACTGCTTGAGGTTGTTGGTAGCCAAGATCTGGGCGTTGTCCAATTCGGCCTGGCGAATTTCCAGGTCAACTTTGAAGCGGTTGTAGTCGATTTCGGAGATGATGCCGTCGGCGAAAAGCTTTTGTTGGCGAATTTCTTCGCGCTGGGCATTGTCGTAATTGACCCGGGCTGCCTCCACATCCAGCTTTTTGAGAAACACCTCTTTTTGGCGCTCCAATTCCCGCTGGGCTTCCTGGTAGCGAATCCGCGCCAGCTCGACGGTCGACTGGGCATTATTGACGTTGACCTCGTTGGGCACCAACTTGATCCGCGCCAGTTTGTCCCCCTGCTTGACGATTCCTCCGGGCTCGACAAATAATTTTTCGACCACGCCACTGACCTGTGGTTTGATGATGACTTCCTTGCGGGGCTTGACGGCTCCCGTGGCCACGGCTTTGCGGGTAATATTCCCCATTTCCGCCTTTGTCGTTTCCGTACCTTTTTCCGTTCCCTCCGATTGGGACACGAAGTAAGCCCCCAGGGCCACCGTAAGTAAAAGCAAAACGGCCACCAGGCCAATGACTCAACCTTTGTTCATAATATTTTCAAATGGTTTTAGAGTTTCTATGCGTATCGAACCGCCGTTTTAGCAAGCCGCACCAATCGTGGCTTGCTTGCCGGTCACTCGTCCTTGAGGGCCACCACGGGGCGAATGCTCGCCGCTTGCATGGCCGGGAGCAAGCCCGTGATTGCTCCCGAAATAATCAAAATCAATAAGGCCAGTACTCCCACCCGCAGGTCCACCTCGGGCCGGCCCAAGAAGCCGTCTCCCCATCCCCCACGGAAAGCCCCAGCAAATAGATCAGGCCCGTACCCAACACCAGACCGAGGTAGCCCGCCAGGGTGGTGATAAACACCGATTCGAGCAGTACCATACTGACGATCGACTGCGGCGAGGCGCCCAAAGCCTTGCGGACAACAATTTCCTTGGTCCGATCCTTGACCACGATCAGCATGATGTTACCCACTCCAATGACTCCCGCCAACAAACTCCCGATCCCCACAAACCAAACGATGAATTTGATCCCAGTAAAGAGGCCCATGATTTCCGCAAACTCCTCCTCGACGTTGTCCACCCAAATGGCTTTCTTGTCGTTGGGCGCGATGGAGTGGCATTTTTTCAAGATGTTGAGGATATCGTCTTCCACGGAACTGGCGCTGACCTCGGGATACATGGAGCAAACGAACCAACCGATGCGGTTGGGCAGGTTGGTCAGTTGCTGGGCGGTGGTGAGGGGAAGAAAAATGGTCTTCTCGTCCTGGAGGCCATCATTGCCCCGCCGGTCGGATTTAATCAAGCCCACCACCAGGTATTCGGCACCGCGAATTTTGATGTTCTGCCCGATGGGGTCCTCCTCCTGGGTAAACAGCACTTCCCGTACCCGGCGCCCGATGACGCAGACCTTGCGCCGCCGCTCCATGTCCAGGGCATTGAGAAAGCGGCCTTCGACCATTTCCAGGGCGTCGATGTGCAGCAGGTCCGGGGTATCCCCCCGCGCCTCGAAGGCCCCTTTGCGATCGCCGTGGCTCACCTCGCCACTGGGCATCCAGAGTCGGGGGGCCAGGTATTGAATCTTATCACCCAAGCGGCTGCGAATGGCCTCCATATCGTCCAGGGTCAGCCGCACCCAGCGGCCCGGTTTGCGACCCTTGTAAGGTTTGGAGGTCCGGTTGCCCCCCGCGTAGAGGCTGTTCTTGGCGTGTCCGCCCAGGATACTCATCACCCCGTTCTCCAACCCCTTGCCAGCGCCCATCAGTACGACCAGCATAAAGATACCCCAGAAGACCCCCAGGGCGGTGAGGAAGGTCCGCAGCTTATGCTTTTTGATGGTGTTGAAGATTTCCTGCCACTTGTCGTAGTCGAACATAGGTTGCGTTTTTGGTGGGTAGCCCTAGCCCTTCATGGCGGTTACCGGATTAATCTTGACGGCCTGGAGGGCTGGAATCAGCCCCGCTACGACCCCACTGAGAATCAGGATAAACAAAGCGACGAGCACCGTTCCCAGGTTGACGCTGGGGTTGTAGAAAAATTCTGCATCGATATCGTTGCTGATCATAAACTGGTTGAGCCCATAAATCACGGCCAGCCCCGAGGCCAGGCCGAGGTAGCCCGCTACACTGGTCAGGAAGACGGATTCTTGTACGATCATCACCACGATGGAATTGGGCGTGGCCCCGAGGGCCTTGCGGACTCCAATCTCCTTGGTCCGCTCCTTGACGGTGATTAGCATGATGTTGCTCACCCCAATGACTCCGGCGATGATGCTACCAATGCCGACGAACCAGATAAAGGTTCGGATGAGTGTCATCACGGTTTGGATGTCCTGAAATTCTTCGCTGCGGTTAAAAAAGCCGATGGCGGAACGATCGGAGGGGGAAAACTTGTGCTGGGCGGCCATTTGCTGGCGGATGCGCTCCTCCAGCAGTTTGGTTTCCGCAATGGGGGTATCTCCCATTTCGAGGATGATGGTTTGGACCTGGTCGCTGCCTTGGATGCGCTGTAGGGTGGAGGAAGGGATATAGATGCGTTGCATCTCGCGTTCGCGTTCTTCGTAAAATACTCCGACGATTTGGTACTTGACGCCCTTGATATTGAGGTATTCACCGAGGGCGGTTTGGGCTTCGTTGAAAAAGCCATCGCGGACGGGCTGACCAATGACGCAGACTTTGCGAAACTCGTCGATGTCGGTGGCGTTGATAAAGCGGCCTTCCCGCATTTGGGGCAATTCCACGGCTTGGTGGCCGGGTTGGACGGCTTCCACGCGGTAGGACAGGCTTTTGTCGCGGTAGGAGACGAAAAATTCGCCCCAGAGGTTGTTGCGGAGGCTGGCGTAAGCGATCTCGGGATGCTGCTCGATCCGTTCGTAGTCGTCGTTGGTGAAGTTGATAAAGCGGCCGGCGGGGAGGCCCTTGTAGGGCTCGGAGGTTTGCTGGGTCCAGATCCAGAGGGTATTGAGGGCATCGTTTTGGAAGTCGCGGCGGGCGCTGTTTTCCAATCCATTGCCCGAGCCGAGGAGGATGACGAGCATAAAAATGCCCCACCAGACGCTAAAGGCCGTGAGTAGGGTACGGAGCTTGTGCCGCCCCAGGGAACCAAAGATCTCTTGCCATTTGTCGATGTCGATCATATCAGCGGGAGGTTTTTGGGGGTGCAATTTCGGTATTCCGTTCGATCAGGCCGTCCTTGAGCCGGATGATGCGTTTGGTCTTGTGGGCGATGTCGTTTTCGTGGGTGACGATGACGACGGTGATGCCTTCTTCGTTGACGCGTTGGAAGAGTTGCATCACATCGTAGGAGGTCTGGCTATCGAGGGCGCCGGTGGGTTCGTCGGCGAGGATGACTTTGGGTTGGGTAATCAGGGCTCGGGCGATGGCGACGCGCTGTTGTTGCCCTCCGGAGAGCTGGGTGGGCAGGTGGTCGGCCCAGTCGCGGAGCCCCACGCGATCGAGGTATTCGAGGGCGATTTCCTGACGCTGCTTGCGGGGTACTTTTTGGTAGTACAGGGGCAGCGCCACGTTTTCCACGGC